>NZ_CP071501.1:0-262500 GCF_017354985.1 Shewanella cyperi
GTGGCGGTTTCACTTTGGCAACAATGTATCGGAAGACTGCAGGATGAGCTTTCTGCTCAGCAGTTCAGTATGTGGATCAGACCGTTACAAGCCGAAATGGATGGTGACACCCTGGTGCTTTATGCCCCGAATCGCTTCGTACTCGACTGGGTGCGCGACAAGTACATCAACATCATCAATCAGTTCTTTACCGAACAGATGGGATCCGACGCCCCAAAGCTCAGATTTGATATCGGCAGCCGTCCTTCTGCCAAAACCCAGACAGTGGCTCCCGCAGCCAGCAAGGTGGCCGCCCCAGCCGCCAAGGCCGGGATCAATCACTTTGCCCAGGCCCCCGAGCCTGCTGCCGTCAGCAATCATCGCAGCAACATCAACCCCACCTACCAGTTCGATAACTTCGTAGAGGGTAAATCGAACCAACTGGGTAAGGCCGCGGCCTTGCAGGTGGCGGAGAATCCCGGTGGCGCCTACAACCCCTTGTTCCTTTATGGTGGCACGGGTCTGGGTAAAACCCACCTGCTGCATGCCGTGGGTAATGGCATAATAAAGAACAATCCCAATGCCAAAGTGGTCTATATGCATTCGGAGCGCTTTGTGCAGGACATGGTCAAGGCGCTGCAGAACAATGCCATCGAAGAGTTCAAGCGCTATTACCGCAGCGTCGATGCCCTGTTTATCGATGACATCCAGTTCTTTGCCAACAAGGACAGGTCCCAGGAAGAATTTTTCCACACCTTCAACGCCCTGCTGGAAGGTAATCATCAGATCATCCTGACCTCGGATCGCTATCCCAAGGAGATCGACGGGGTAGAGGACAGGCTCAAGTCCCGCTTCGGTTGGGGTCTGACCGTTGCCATCGAGCCACCGGAGTTGGAAACCCGGGTGGCGATTTTGATGCGCAAGGCCCAGGAAAGCGGTATCAATCTGCCCGATGAAGTGGCCTTCTTTATTGCCAAGCGCTTGCGTTCCAACGTCCGTGAGCTGGAAGGCGCCCTGAACCGGGTGATTGCCAACGCCAACTTTACCGGGCGACCCATCACCATAGATTTTGTGCGCGAAGCGCTGCGAGACCTCTTGGCTCTGCAGGAAAAATTGGTCACTATAGACAACATTCAGAAGACGGTGGCTGAATACTACAAGATAAAGATGGCCGATATGCTGTCCAAGCGCCGCTCCCGCAGTGTGGCGCGTCCAAGACAGGTGGCCATGGCCTTATCCAAAGAATTAACCAACCAGAGCTTGCCGGAAATAGGCGATGCCTTTGGGGGGCGTGACCATACCACAGTGCTGCATGCCTGCCGTAAGATTGCCCAGCTGCGGGAAGAGAGTCACGATATTAAAGAAGATTACGCGAACCTGATCCGCACCTTATCTTCTTAATTTTTGACAGGGAATTGGACAAGATGAAATTTTCGATTGATAGGGATGCCCTATTAAAGCCGTTGCAGCTGGTGAGCGGCGCGGTAGAAAGACGCCATAACTTGCCTATTCTGGCTAACCTCCTCGTAGAAGTAAGCGGTCACTCACTCAGGCTGACAGGCACAGATCTGGAAGTCGAGCTGGTGGGCCAGGCCGCCATTCACGGCGATATCCAGGAAGGCCGTACCACTGTGCCGGCCAAGAAGCTGCTGGACATAGTCAAATCCCTGCCGGAACAGACAGAGCTCAAGATAGAGCAACAGGACAACAAGTGGTTGCTGCGCAGCGGCCGCAGCCGCTTCTCACTGGCGACCCTGCCGGCGGAAGAGTATCCCAATGTGGAAGCCTTCCAGGCTGATATCGAATTCAGCATCAAGCAGGGCATGCTCAAGTCCATTATCGATTCGACCCAGTTTTCCATGGCCAACCAGGACGTGCGTTATTACCTCAACGGCCTGTTGCTGGAGACCGAAGGCAACGTGCTGCGCGCCATTGCCACCGACGGTCACCGTCTGGCCCTGAGCCACAGAATGATTGCCGACTCCCTGCCCGAGCGCCAGGTGATAGTGCCGCGTAAAGGGGTGATGGAGCTGGCGCGCTTGCTGGACGCCGAAGATCAGGACATCAGCCTAGCCATAGGTGAGAGTGCCATTCGCGCCACCACGGCCAACGCTGTCTTTACCAGCAAGCTGGTGGACGGTCGTTTCCCCGATTACCGCCGGGTGCTGCCCAAGGGCGGCGACAAGATAGTAATCGCCAGCCGCAACCAGCTCAAACAGGCGCTGCTGCGGGCGTCCATTCTGTCGAATGAAAAATTCCGTGGTGTGCGGGTCCAGCTGGAAGACAGTCTGCTGAAGATCACCGCCAATAACCCTGAGCAGGAAGAGGCGGAAGAGATCATCGATGTGGATTACCAGTCCCAGCCGCTGGAAATCGGCTTCAACGTCTCCTATCTGCTGGATGTGCTTAACAGCCTCAAGTCCGATGAGGTGCGTATCACCCTCATCGATGGCAACTCCAGCGCCCTGATTGAAAACCACGTCGAGGAAGACTCAATGTACGTGGTGATGCCGATGAGACTCTAACGGACTCGGCCGGCCTTTGGGCCGGCCAGCCCCTTGAACTTCCCGATGAGCCTCACTCGCCTCAGCATAGACGCCTTTCGCAATATCCAATCCGCCCAATTGTTGCCCGGCCCGGGTCTGAATCTGATCTACGGCCAGAATGGCAGCGGCAAGACCAGCATATTGGAAGCCATTTATTTCCTCGGAATGGGGCGGTCGTTCCGCAGCCATTTGGCGCAGCGGGTGATCAACCAGGACGCCGACAAGCTGACCCTGTTTGCCCTGCTCAAGCTCGAAAGTGGTGACAGCAAACTGGGGCTGCGGCGCTTTCGCAGCGGCGATACCGAGGTGCGTATCGATGGCGAGCGGGTCAAGCGGCTGTCGGAATTAGCCGAGGCCTTGCCCATCCAGGTGATCACCCCCGAGAGTTTTGCGCTGCTGTTTGAAGGTCCCAAGGCGAGGCGCCAGTTTATCGATTGGGGTGCCTTTCACTCCTCGCCCCAGTTCCATCAGGCCTGGATGGCAAGTCGCCGGATATTAAAGCAGCGAAATCAGCTTCTTAGAAATGGCGCACCCTATCAGCAGATCCGATTCTGGGATCAGGAACTGGTGCGCTATGCCCTTGAAGTCACAGAGATAAGAAACCAATATGTGCACTCGTTAAATGACGTGCTTAAGGGTATAATCGGGGAGTTTTTACCCGAGGTGGATATCCGGGTGTCTTTCACCCGCGGCTGGGACAGCAAGAGTGAACTTGCCGAGCTGCTTGAGGCCCAATATCCCAGGGATCTGGCCACAGGTCACACTGTCAATGGCCCCCACAAAGCGGATCTGCGACTCAGGGTAGGCACCTTGCCTGTCCAGGACGCGCTGTCCCGTGGACAACTGAAATTGCTGGTCTGTGCACTGCGGATTGCCCAGGGAAAGTTGCTGAAACAGCAGATAGATAAACACAGCATCTATCTGGTGGATGACTTGCCCTCGGAGCTGGATGCACAGCACAGACAACAGTTGCTGCAACAATTGCTCGATACCGGCGCCCAGCTGTTTGTGACCGCCATCGAGCCGGCAGCAATAGTGGATTTATTACCCGCACCGCCCGACAGGATGTTTCATGTGGAACAGGGGCGGGTGACTCAGATTGAATAACCGACGAGAGAATAATATGTCAGAGAATAGTTACGATTCGTCGAGTATTAAGGTACTTAAAGGCCTTGATGCAGTACGTAAAAGACCGGGGATGTACATAGGTGACACGGACGACGGTACAGGTCTGCATCACATGGTCTTCGAAGTGGTCGACAACTCCATCGACGAAGCGTTGGCCGGTCATTGCACCGACATCATTATTACTATTCATGTGGATGGCTCTGTTTCGGTCAAAGATGATGGCCGTGGCATTCCCGTATCCATCCACCCCGAAGAAGGTGTGTCTGCTGCCGAAGTGATCATGACGGTACTGCACGCCGGCGGTAAGTTCGACGACAACTCCTACAAGGTATCCGGCGGTCTGCACGGTGTGGGTGTGTCCGTGGTAAACGCACTGTCCAAGAAGCTGCAACTGACCATTCGCCGCGAAGGCAAGGTCCACGAGCAGTTCTACACCCATGGTGTACCCGATGCCCCGATCAAGGTGGTGGGTGATGCCAGCAAGACAGGTACCGAAATCCGATTCTGGCCCAGCGAAGAGACCTTCTCCGACGTGGAATTCCACTTCGATATCCTCGCCAAGCGGGTGCGTGAGCTGTCGTTCCTCAACTCCGGCGTGGGTATCCGCCTGGTCGACGAGCGCGATAACAAGGACGAATTCTTCAAGTACGAGGGCGGTATCAAAGCCTTCGTTGATTACCTGAACCGTAACAAGACCCCGGTCAACAAAGACGTATTCCACTTCGCCCAGGAGCGTGAAGATGGCATCACGGTTGAAGTGGCCATGCAGTGGAACGATGGTTTCCAGGAAAACATTTTCTGTTTTACCAACAACATTCCCCAGCGCGATGGCGGTACCCACCTGGCCGGTTTCCGTGGCGCCCTGACCCGTAACCTCAACAACTACATGGAAGCCGAGGGTTACAACAAGAAGGGCAAGACCAACGCCACCGGCGACGATGCCCGCGAAGGTCTGACGGCGGTCATTTCGGTCAAGGTTCCCGATCCCAAGTTCAGCTCCCAGACCAAGGACAAGCTGGTTTCCAGCGAAGTGAAGGCCGCGGTTGAGCAGACCATGGGTGAAAAACTCAATGACTACCTGCTGGAAAACCCCACCGATGCCAAGCTGATCGTCGGCAAGATCATCGATGCCGCCCGTGCCCGTGAAGCCGCGCGCAAGGCCCGGGAAATGACCCGCCGTAAGGGCGCCCTCGACCTTGGCGGTCTGCCGGGCAAACTGGCCGACTGTCAGGAAAAAGACCCAGGGTTATCCGAAATCTACATAGTGGAAGGTGACTCGGCCGGTGGCTCTGCCAAACAAGGCCGAAACCGTAAGAATCAGGCGATTCTGCCGCTCAAGGGTAAGATCCTCAACGTGGAGAAGGCCCGCTTCGACAAGATGCTGTCTTCCCAGGAAGTCGCAACCCTGATCACCGCCCTGGGCTGTGGTATTGGCCGCGACGAGTACAACCCGGACAAGACCCGTTACCACTACATCATCATCATGACGGATGCTGACGTCGACGGCTCGCACATCCGTACCTTGCTGTTGACCTTCTTCTTCCGCCAGATGCCTGAGCTGATCGAACGCGGGTATGTCTACATTGCCCAGCCACCACTGTACAAGGTGAAGAAGGGCAAGCAGGAGCAATACCTGAAGGACGACAGCGCCCTGACCGAATACCTGACCACCCAGGCCCTCGATGGTGCCAGCGTGCATCCATCCCAGGGTGCCCCCGGCATGAGCGGTGAGCCGCTGGAACGTCTGGTGAATCAGTATCGCGAAGTGGAAGCCATCATAGCCCGTCTGGATCAGCGTTACCCCTCCAACCTGACCAACCGCATGCTCTATCATCCCGTGATAGACAATGCCATGCTGGCGGATCAGGGCCGGATGAATGCCTGGTGTGAAGCCTTTGTGGCCGATCTCACCGAGCGTGAAAACAGCGGCGTGCTCTACAGTGCCGTGGCGCAACTGGATCCCGAGCGTCAGGTGTATGTGCCCAAGGTGACGGTGCGTAAGCACGGGATCGACACCCATTATGTGTTCACCTACGACTTCTTCCAGTCTTCCGACTGCCACAAGCTGGGTGCTTTGGCCAAGGCGCTCGACGGTTTGATTGAAGAGGGCGGTTTCGTGCAGCGCGGCGAGAAGGTCAAGGAAGTGTCCAGCTTTGTTGAGGCCCTCGACTGGTTGATTGGCGAGTCCAAGCGCGGCCTCTACATCCAGCGTTATAAGGGTCTGGGTGAGATGAACCCGGAGCAGCTGTGGGAAACCACCATGGACCCCGAGAGTCGCCGCATGCTGCAGGTGACCATCGAGGACGCCATTGCCGCCGACCAACTGTTCACCTGTCTGATGGGTGATCAGGTGGAACCCCGGAGGGAGTTCATTGAGTCCAACGCACTCAATGTGGCGAACCTGGATGTGTAAGGCGTAATCTTAGGCTTCAGCCGATTAAAAAAGGGAAAGCACAGCTTTCCCTTTTTTCTCAAATTCAAACCTAGTCAACAAACTTTGAACCACCCCTATTCACTCTATCAATCAAGAAATGCATACCTAGAGCGGTAGTTGTAAGTATGTTACAAATCAAAAACATATATACTGCAACAAAAAAGTATTTAGTTAATTCATTACAATCCGCAGCTAACTGAATAATGCTTTTTCCTGCAAGTTGTACAAATCCCCCGGCGAAGTACATGAAAATACTCATAAATGCCAGATATCCAAAGAGATATGTAAGAAAATTTCTTCTTGTTAATGGTGTTCCACGTAGAGTAGGTGGTTGACCTGACATAGGTTCATCCATTCCTGCTTTATTAAAAGTTGCTACAGCTGCCATAGATGCAATGTAGAACCCCGACAAAATTTGCAAGATTCCATTAACGACTGATACTAAGCTGTCTTTGCCTACAAATACGACGGGGATTGGAAGGTAATACAAAACAGCACAGATTGCCGTTGATAGGATTGCAGGCAAATAGTAATCAAACCACCGTTTTTCGGGATGATAGATTTGTATGTAACAAAGCGGTTTGAGCAGTTTGTCAAACATCTTCTTTTACCATGTCATGAAGTTTAATAAGTATCTTTTCATGGAGTTTAGCATGCACTACTTCCTGGCACTGTGCGATAGGCTCACTGACGGATACTAAAGAGCTTTTGGCAAACATTTTTTCAGCTATATCTCTTTCTCTAACTCCGACCTCAAGCGTTCGTTGTCGTTTGTTATCCCCAACATACTTGATCTGCAGTCTAGTATACTGGCGTTTATTGACCCAGCCTTTGGCATCTTCTATCAGTCTTAAGGCTTGCTCGCCTCTAGTTTTAAGTGCGACCAAGGTAATCCGTTCATCTTTTACAGTAAACTCGCTATCCTCATCCATTTTGTTATCAACGGCGTCTCGAAATGCAACAAATCCTCGGATAGTACCCTTGTTCAGAAGAGAGCTAAGTTTCTCATTTCCATTGAACTCTAGAGATACCATTGGACGGCATTTTAAGTCTTTTTTTTCACCGTCTCGTTGGTAGGTTGATTGGGCACAGATAGCCAACATATGTGTGAGACCATTAGCAAGTATTTGTCTGGTAATACCTGGCACTTCTTCGAGAATGGCATGATGAAAAATTTTTAGGGCTTCGCTGCTTGGTTTTCTTTGAATAACTAGATGGGCAGAAACGGAAATCCCTTCACCTTCCTTCTTTTCTGCGGTACGGGTCTTCCCAGTTAATATTTCAGTAAAAGTAGGATCAGTTGCTTTTTTATCTGCGTATTGAAACAACATCGTTACTGTCTGATCGTCAATATTAAGTTGGTTTAGTCGTAGTGAAACATCACCGTTTTTAATCTCATATACTGCTTTATTGCTTGCAACCATACTCTTCAATTTAGGCAAGATCCGTTCTAAATCGAAGTCAGGGGCATCATCTGGATGCTTTCTCACGCCAAAGTTGCATTCAAGGAGGTATCTTTCATATTGTTGAATAATCATTTCAAAGGGTTGCATGCAGTTATTGTTCGTTGTTTTATATCATGAAAAAATGGCGGTTCCAATTTCTACTAAAGTGAAAAAGCTCTGAAGCGGTGAACGTCGGCAAGCCAACTTGCGGGAGAAATGGTTCTCCTATAATTGCAAGCAAACCTTGAAGTGACATGCTTCCTTACGTTGCGGTAATCTGATGTTCCAAAATAGAAACTGGCGTCCTACTGTTGCCGTTTTATCTCGCTAGCGTTCCCCGAAGGCCTCTGGCCGCTTAATAACATCAAATGCCTGAAGCTGCTGTAGCACCAAAAGATAGCCGCTGTGCCAGCGGCAGAACGTCGTGGGTCTCCAACCCACACCCGGGCAAGGGGCTTTGCTCATCCAAAGCCCCTTGCAACCCAAAGGATGCCCCCAGACGGAGCCGATAGCTCCTCGGCTTTATGCTGAAAATTGGCTAGCGCGCCAGACGCTCATCCCTGATTCGACTGGCGCTGCTTCGGCATCCATGCCTCGCCACGCCATTTTCAGCAACATCCTCGGCGGCTCCTGAAGGGGGAAGCTACGGGTGTGACCTTCAGGTCTGGGTGTGAAATATTGCTTAGACGTTGACTATTTAGTCTTATCCCCGAGCCTTTGGTTTAGCTGTTGGATGGCCAGTTCCAGCTTTTTGAGTTCCCTTTGGGTGGCGCTGCGATTCATTTCGTTGAAGGTCCACATCTTGATGGCGATTTGCATCATGGTGGCGAGCAGCAGGCCTATGCCCCAGTGCAGTTTGGCGGCCATGCTGGATTCTACGAAGAAGAACTCGTAACCACTCCATACTATGATGGCGGTCAGCAGTAGGGCGATTAGGGTCATCAATACCATCCAGCCGCCGAGTCGGCCCTTGTAGGCGTCGGCGAGCATGCCGAACAGACTGGGGTCCTGTTTGATTTGCGCCCGCAGCAGGGCATTTTCACGTTCAAGTTGGTCGCGGATTTTGTCATCGATACTCATCAGTTATTCCTCTATTACTTGTCCTTTTACGTGCTAATTCAGAAGCTGTTCAAGCTGTTTCCTGGCCCTGAACAGTCGGGATTTCACCGTGCCGGTTGGTATGGCCAGGATCCGGCCAATTTCCGCCAGGCTGAAGCCTTCCAGGTAGAACAGGTGAATGATCTCCTGCTCTGTGGTGCCGAGGCGGGTCAGGGCATCGGCCACATCGACGGCCCTGGTGTCCTGGGCTTGGGGCTGTTCCTCGATAGCCGGGGCGTATCTGGCGTTTTGCTTGGCCATATCCAGCACCTGCCAGTGGGCCAGCTGGAACAGCCAGGATTTGAATGCCGCCGGGTCATCCAGTCGGGACAGCCGTTTGCTGAGCTTTATCCAAGCTTCCTGCACCGCATCCTGGGCCAGGCTGGTATTGGCCGTTTTCTTCAGCACAAAGCCCATCACCTGGGGCGTGAAGTGCTGGTAGAGCCTGGCCAGGGCATCCATATCGCCGGCCTGGGCCTCCAACACCCAAAGTTCTATTTGTGCCTGGATCAATGTTGTTGCCACTCCTGTGTCAGTTCCTTTTTGCTTGAAAGACGCTGCAGTCAGGTCAAAGGTTCATGTGTGGATTAAATATTTCCGTCTTAGCGGGATTGGCTCGTTCGAAATAGTGGCTTGGTTCTGCCGCTGATTAAAGCGCAAGTAAAACATATTGATACAGCATGCTGTGAGCAATAAATATCCAGAAGTTGGCCTTGAATCATGTTATTTTTTTGTTGCCTCTGTGCTAGCTTCACTGAATGAAACATTTGGGGTGCCCGCAGTCGGCAATCTTTGCCGTAGAAGAATAAAGAAGGAGTTTGGCGCATGGAACATACCCGTAAATTATCCGCATTGGCTTTGTTGACTGCAGCTCAATGGCTGCAGGCTTCACCGGCCATGGCCCATGCGGAGCATGACAAGGCCCGCTATGTGGCGGTGCAGGGGGTGGATCAGGGACTGTGTGATGATGTCGCCAAGCCCTGTTTGACCCTGGGTTATGCCATCAGCCATGCCAACAAGGGAGACCGGGTGCTGGTGGCCGGTGGCAACTATAAGATCCCGGATGTGGATTCGCTGTTTCTATTGATAAGCGATCTGGTGCCGGTGAAAGGGGGCTTTGATGCCAAATACCGAACCCAGGCGCCGGAGCGTTTTCAGACTGTGCTGACCGGTGTGCCTGCTGAGTTTGCGCCCGAGCTGGCGGCCCAGGGCTTTCGGGTGATCAGTGACGGTATCAGCCAATACGGCAGCGAACTGAGCTCCCTGCTGGAGGTGCATCAGTCGCTGCAACAAAGTCAGGGCAGCAGTGATTGCGTCAATGGCAAGGCGGGGAACTTCAGCTGTGACAAGCTCGACCTGGTGGCCCATATGGCACTGTCGGCCTTCTCGCCTATACCCTCGGCGGCCAACGATATCTGGGGCCATGTGGATCTCAACACGGGCACAGAGTACGCCATTATCGGCCTGGTTAACGGTACCGCAGTGGTGAGCCTGGCGGATCCTGCCAACCCGGTACAGGTGGGCTTGATCCCGGGCAGTCACACCAGCTGGCGCGATATCAAGGTATACCAATGGTTTGACGAGCAGCAGCTGCGCTGGCGGGCCCACGCCTATGTGTCATCCGAAGGCGCGGATAACATACAGATCATCGACCTCAGCCAATTGCCGGCCTCTGTGTCCCTGGTGGCCAGCGATGCAGCGGCGGCCTCGGCCCATAACATCTACATCAGCCAGGTGGATTACAGCACCAATACGGCGCTTGATGGTTTGCAACCGGCGTTGCACATAGTGGGTCAGGGCAGCGGTGGCGGCGCCTTTCGCAGCTACAGCCTAAGCAATCCAGACAAGCTGGTGGCCCGCTTCAGCCATGCCGGGGCGACCCGCGCTGACTACACCCACGATGCCACCTCCATGGTGGTCGACGACGCGCGGGCCCAAGGCAACTGCCAGACCAGTGAATGCACAGTGCTGATGGACTTCAACGAAAACAGCATGCGGCTGTGGAACATCACCGACTTGGCCAATTCGAAACAATTGTCCGAGGTCAGCTATGCCAACGCCCAATATGTGCACTCGGGCTGGTGGAGCGAAGACAAGCAATATGTGTTTGTTCACGATGAACTGGATGAACAGCGCCTGGGGCTGAACACCACCCTGAGGGTCTTCAGCCTCGACAACCTGGAGGCACCACAGCAGGTGGGCTCCTGGAATGGGCCCACCAAGGCCATAGATCACAACGGATATGTACGCGGTAACCGCTACTACATGTCCAACTATCAGCGTGGCGTGACCGTGCTCGATATCCGCAATCCCCGGGTGCCCGAACAGGTGGGGTATTTCGATACATTCCCAGCCTCAGACGGCAATGCCTTTAACGGTGTCTGGGGCATCTACCCCTATCTGCCGTCGGGGTTGATCATCGCCAGCGATATCAACAGTGGCCTCTATATTTTGAGGGATAAGACCCAAAGCGATATCCGCGGCAGCGTGGGCTTCATTGCAGCCCAGACCCAGGCCAATCCCGGCGATAACATCAGTCTGACTGTGACCCGGCCAACTGGGTTGGGCGCAGTCAGCGTCAGTTGGGAAACCCTTGGCGGCTCCGCCATTGCCGGCAGCGACTTTGAGCCTGACCGCGGCACACTGCAATGGGCCGACAATGACAACAGTCCCAAACAGATCAGTATTCAGAGCCTCGACAGCGGCAAGGGCCATCAGTTGCAGGCCTTTGTGCGCCTGTATGATCCCCGAGGTGGTGTGACCCTGACGTCACCCAGTTATCACACCCTGACAATGGGTGAAAATCCGGTCACCCCGGGGACGCTTGGGTTTGACATCGGTTCTCCGACCATTATGGAAGGGAGTCAGTTGCAACTGCCTGTGCGTCGCAGCGGCGGCAGCAGTGGCACAGTGCGAGTGGGTTATAGGTTAGAGAGCGGCAGTGCCACTGTGGGCACCGACGTGACCGATAACAGCGGCGAGCTGCAATGGGATGAGGGTGACACCAGTTTGCGTTATATCACCCTTAGCACCATAGACGACAGCGATGTTGAGTCCGAAGAGAGCTTCACCGTGCGGTTGTTAAGTCTGGATGGCAGCGAAATCAGCGCTGACAGCATAGAGGTGCGGGTGCAGGATAACGATCAGACCCCAAGCGATCCCGGCCAAGATACCGGTGGTTCCTCTGGTGGTGGTAGTTTGGGCTGGCTGAGCCTGCTACTGCTTTTGGGGCTGAAGCGCCGCCAAGTCTGAGCAAACGCCCCGAAAGGGGCGTTTTCTTTGGTGCGGGTTCCATCATCAGGTTAAACACGGCGTGGCAGCAGAGCACGAATTTGGCGGGCAAAGTCCAGCGCCTTAAGGTTGTCGCCGTGCAGGCACAGGGTTTGCGCTTGCAGATGTATCAGCTTGCCGTTAGCGCTGGTCACCCGTCCTGCGAGTAGCTGCTTTACCTGCTCCAACATGCTGGTTTCCTCGGTTAACACTGCGCCCTTGTCACTTCTTGGCATCAAGCTGCCATCGTCCAAATAGGCCCGGTCGGCGAACACCTCGGCCAGGGCGTTCAGGCCCTGTTGTTTGGCTTGGGTTAGCAGGGGACTGCCGGCCAGGGCCACCAGGGTCAGCTTAGGGGCGACCGCCTTGATGGCGTCGATAAGGCATTGGCCCGTCTGTTGATCCCGGGCGGCGGTATTGTACAGGGCACCATGGGGTTTCACGTGGAACATGGGGACCTGTTGCGCCTCGCATACCCTGAGCAGGGCAAGAATTTGCTGCTCAATGGTGCGGGTTAACGCCGCCGGAGCCAGACTCATGGATTGGCGGCCAAAGTGCTGTGGATCAGGATAGCTTGGGTGGGCGCCTATCCTGGCTCCGGCCGCATTGGCCAACGCCACGGTTGTGGTCATGCTGGTGTCGTCCCCGCAATGGCCGCCACAGGCAATATTGACCATATCCATCAGGGGGATGATGTCGGCATCCAGGACATAGCCTTCACCTACATCGGCGTTAAGCAGCATCATTTAAAGCCTCCGAGGCCCAGTTGCACTTGATAAAGATAGGCTTGCCAGTGTTTGCTTGCGCTGAGGGCGTCGGCGCGTTCGACCTGTTGTAATTGCAATTTCTGGCCGGGTCTGGCCTGGGCCAGTTTCCACAGATCCGCCTCAATGACTGTGGCTATCACGGGGTAGCCGCCTGTGGTCTGGGCATCGGCCAGCAAGATGATGGGCTGCCCCGACGGTGGCAGCTGCACCACACCGGGGAATACCCCGTGTGAGGCCATCTCCAGCTCGGTGGTTTTCTGTAGCGGTCGCCCCTGCAACCTCAGGCCCATGCGATTACTGTCGTTGCCGAGCTGCAACTCCTGTTGCCACAGGGCTTCGCCATTATTGGCCAGGAGACCGAACTGTGGACCCGGTAGAACCCGAATAAGCGTGTTCCATTCCGGCTGGCGCAGCCCGGCAATCCGGTTTATCTCTTTGCCAGGAAGCCAATTCAGCTTGTCACCCGGTTGTAGGGCGCGGCCTGCCAAGCCTCCCATACCACTGCTGAGATCGGTCGCCATGGCACCGAACCACAGCGGGCAGTCCAGGCCGCCGGCGACGCAAAGATAGCTGCGCATTCCCTGTTTGGGACTGTTGAGGCTCAGCTGTTGTCCGGCGTGCACCGGGACGCGCCAACCGCACCACACGGCCTGGTCATCCAATCTGGCATCGGCATCGGCACCGGTGAGGGCTATCCACCCATCCCGGAGAAAGCGAAAGCTGGCACGCCCCAGGGTGATCTCAATGGCGGCTGCCCCGGGTTCATTGCCAAGCAACAGGTTGCCCAGCATCAGAGCTTGGCGGTCGAGGGCGCCGCTAATCGGTACTCCCAAATGCGCCACGCCATGGCGGCCAAGATCCTGCACGCTGGCAAGCACGCCCCCCTGGATGACCTCTATCATGCGCCTGTCTCGCTGATGACAAACTCCAGGCTGTCACCGGGTTGCAGCAGGCAGTGCTCGCTGTCGAGCAAGGGAACTGAGGTGTGGCCCAGCAACTGCCAGCCACCGGGGGCGCTGCAGGGGTAGATGCCGGTCTGCTGACCGCCTATACCTACACTGCCGGCGGGGACTTGCAGTCTGGGATTTTCCCGCCTTGGGGTTGCGAGCGCCTCCGGCAGGCCCCCCAGATAGGCAAAACCCGGCAGGAAGCCGAGAAAATACACGTTATAGCGGCCTTGGCTGTGGAGCCGAATAACCTCGTTCTCGCTGAGCCTGTGGTACTGGGCGATAAAGCCAAGGTCCGGGCCATCGTAGCAAACGGGAATTTTATGGTGCCTTGCACCATGCTTATGTTTTTGGGTTCTGCGCCGGCATTCACCGAGCTTGCGCTGCCAGTCAAAGGTTGGGTTGGCTTCGGCCAGCAGCAGGGTAAGGTTATTCATCCCGGGAACCACCTCGGCAAAGTCGGGATCGTCGCGGCATTGTTCGGCCAGGCGCCAAATTTGCTGTTGTTGCAGCAGACCCATGGCGCTGTCTCTGGGAGTGGGCAACCATAGTTGCATGCCACGCTCTCCGATGGGCATAAGCTGAAAGTCTGACATAGCTCCGCTCCCTTGGATGCCGCTTCTGCTAGGCTGTTATTTGAAGCTAAAAAAGGATATTGCCGCTGTCAATGACAGCCGCCGGTCATGGGTGAAATAAGCCCGGGAGATGGCTGGCGGATACAGGTACAAGGGTTAATATTAAAGTTGCTGTCCAGGTGATGAACCTAAATCAACCTTCTGAATATCAACTGATTTTGGCAGTGATGATGGGCGCGGCTTGGCGATATAAGGGTATCGATGAAATTCTTCAGCAAATTGTTCAACCTCAGGGAAAAAACCGTGGTGGAGCGGCCGGTCAGCTTCAGTGAGCCGGCCGTAGCGCAGAAATATCAACAGGACCTGCAACGGGCCAGCAGCCGCCAACAACAGCAGCAAACCGAGGTCACGGACGTGACCCTGGATGTGGCGGCCTTGTTTTACAGCCTGTTGTTCGCCGTAACCAGTAAGGACACCAGTGGGGTGGCCAACAATCTGGAGCGGCGGGTCATAGCCGATGTTGAGCAAGGCTTGGCGGACCCGCAAAAGGTGGCGGAGGACGTGCTCAGATTGCCGGGCAAAGTGTTGGAGCTCGACCGCATGTTGGCCGATCCGGCGGTGGAAACCCCTGAGGTGATAGCCACCATTCAGCAGGATCCTGTGCTCTGTGCTGAGGTGCTCAAGCTGTGCAATTCGCCGGCCTTTCATCGGGGAGAGAAGCACATTACCAGTTTGCAACAGGCTGTGGTGGTGCTGGGTCGGGCCCAGTTAAGACGCTTTGTCAGCAGCGTCCTGCTTAGAGAAATGATTGAGATTAAACCCATTTATTTCAGGCGTTTTGGTGCTGAGATTTGGCGTCACTCAATGCAGGTGGCCTTTCTGGCCAGTGAGCTGGCCAATGAAGATAAGGACACAGCCTTTTTACTTGGTCTGCTGCATGACGTGGGCAAGATAGCCATATTCCAGATGCTGGTGGCGGAATTTGTTAAGGCCGACCCAAGTGAGCAACCCAAGTCCTGGTTGTTCAGGCAGATAATGACCAGCAAGTCGCTGGTGCTGAGCGCGCTGTTGGTGAAATGCTGGCAGTTGCCGCCGCCGTTTTCCAGGGTGTTGGCGGTCCTGGCTCAGAGTGATACGGTTCCTGGATCCGATGTGGCCCGGGCCATTTGGCAGGCCAATTTACTGAGTGAGTGTTCCATGTTGTGGCAGGCCAAACGACTCAGTGAGCCCATGCTGCAGCAGTTATTGCAGCGGCTGGAAGTGGATAGGGCCAGCTTTGACGCCTTGCATGAAAAGTTACTGAATTTTAAATAAAAAAAGCGCGCCAATGGCGCGCTTCTTCTTTTTCCCGGCGCTTATTGCAGCAGGGAGATGTCGGCCACGTGCAGGAACTGATCGCGCAATTGCGTCAGCAGTGCCAGACGGTTGTTGCGCAGGGCCTGATCGTCGGCCATCACCATCACATCTTCGAAGAAGCTGTCGACGCTGTCGCGCAGGGCAGCCAGTTCGGTCAGGGCCTGCTGATAGTTGCCGGCGGCAAACAACGGTGCTATTACCGGGGCGGTTTCGGCCAGTTTTGCCGCCAGTTGTTGCTCGGCAGACTCTTGCAACAGAGCGTTATCAACCTTGGATGGCAGCTCGCCATCTACCTTGGCCAGAATATTGGATACCCGCTTGTTGGCGGCGGCCAGGGCGGTCGCCTGTTCCAGGGTACGGAAATGGGCCACGGCCAGGATACGGTCATCAAAATCTGCTGGGCGGGTTGGACGACGGGCCAGTACCGCGAGGATCACATCGGTGCTGATGCCCTTGTCCTGGTACCAGGCGCGGAAGCGGGCCATCAGGAACTCCAATACTTCGTCGGCGGCATTGGCATTGCTGAGATTGCTGCCGTGCAATTCAACGGCTTTGGCAATCAAATCAACCAGATCCAGTGGCAGCTTGTTTTCCACTATGATGCGTAAAACGCCAATGGCAGCGCGGCGCAGGGCAAATGGGTCGGCGGCGCCCTTGGGGGCCTGACCTATGCCGAAGATACCGCTAAGGGTATCCAGCTTCTCGGCCAGGGCCACGGCGCAGGATACGGGGGCCACAGGCACAGTATCACCGCTGAACTTGGGTTTGTATTGTTCTTCCAACGCCAGGGCCACGGCCTCGGTTTCACCGTCCAGGCGGGCGTAGTGCATGCCCATGGTGCCCTGGGTATCGGTAAACTCCATCACCATGTTGGTCATCAGATCTGTCTTGGACAGCAGACCGGCACGGGCGGCGTCGAAACTGTTGGCACCCATGTGCTCGGCAATAAAGCCGGCAAGGGTGGAGATGCGCTCAACCCGCGCCTTGAGGGTGCCGAGTTGCTGTTGGAATACCACAGTTTCCAGGCTTGGCAGACGGCTTTCCAGGCTGTGTTTCTTGTCGGTATTGAAGAAGAATTCGGCATCGGCCAAACGCGGACGCACCACCTTCTCGTTACCGGCGATGATTTGGGCCGGATCCTTGGATTCTATGTTGGCGACGAAAATAAAGTTGGGCAGCAGCTTGCCGTCATCAGAGAACACAGGGAAGTACTTCTGGTCACCCTTCATGGTGTACACCAGGGCTTCGGCCGGTACTGCCAGGAACTTCTCTTCGAAACTGGCGGTCAGCACCACTGGCCATTCCACCAGCGAGGTCACTTCCTCCAGCAGGGCTTCTTCGATGTCGGCGTTGCCACCGATAACCGCGGCGGCCTTTTCGGCATCGCGCTTGATCAGTGCCTTACGCTCCTGATAGTCGGCAATGACCTTACCGCGCTCCTTGAGGGCGCTCAGGTAATTGTCTGCATGATCCAGGCTGAAGCTGGCTTCACCCATAAAGCGATGGCCACGGATGATGCGGTCTGAGTTGATGCCCAGCACTTCGCCGGCAATCAGTTCACTGCCGAGCAGCAGGGTGACAGTGTGCACGGGACGGATAAACTGGGTACTGCCTGCGCCCCAGCGCATGGGCTTGGGGATCGGCAGCTTATCCAGGGCTTTCTGGGTCATGGCGGCAATCAGGGTTTCGGTGGCCACACCTTCGACCTTGGCGTTATGGACCAGCCACTCACCCTTATCGGTCTTGAGGCGCTCGGCCTGGTCGACGCTGATACCGTTACCGCGGGCCCAACCCTCGGCAGCCTTGGTGGGCTTGCCATCGGCGTCGAAGGCGGAAGCCACGGCCGGACCGCGTTTCTCGACCACTTTATCCTGCTGGGCGGTGGCCAGTTGCTTGACCGACAGTGCCAGGCGGCGAGGGGCCGCATACCATTCAACGGCGCCATGGCTCAGTTCGGCCTTGGTCAGCTCGTCGGTAAAGTTGGCGGCAAAGGATTCGGCCAGGTTGCGCAGGGCCTTCGGCGGCAGCTCTTCGGTGCCGATTTCTATGAGTAAGTTTTCAAAATTCATCTGTGTCTACCTCTTACTTACACATTGGGAAGCCCAGGGCTTCGCGGGCCTTGTAGTAGGCTTCGGCAACCGCCTTGGCCATGGTGCGTACGCGCAGGATATAGCGCTGACGCTCGGTGACCGAGATGGCGTGACGGGCATCCAGCAGGTTGAATGCATGGGAGGCCTTCATCACTTGCTCGTAAGCGGGCAGAGGCAGAGGGGTTTCCAGTGACAGAAGATGCTGACAGGCTTTTTCGCATTGGTTGAACATGCCGAACAGGAAGTCCACATCGGCGTGTTCAAAGTTGTAGGTAGATTGCTCTACTTCGTTTTGATGGAATACATCGCCATAGGTGATACGGCCCAGGGGGCCATCGGTCCATACCAGATCATAGACGCTGTCGACGCCTTGGATGTACATGGCCAGACGTTCCAAACCGTAGGTGATTTCACCCGTGACCGGGCTGCACTCCAGACCACCCACTTGCTGGAAGTAGGTAAACTGGGTCACTTCCATGCCGTTGAGCCAGACTTCCCAGCCCAGGCCCCAGGCGCCCAGGGTGGGCGATTCCCAGTTATCTTCGACGAAACGTATATCATGGATTTGAGTGTCTATGCCCAGGGCGCGCAGCGAACCCAGGTAGAGTTCCTGAATATTGGCCGGAGAGGGCTTCAGAACCACCTGGAACTGGTAATAGTGCTGCAGACGGTTGGGGTTTTCACCGTAGCGACCGTCGGTTGGGCGGCGTGATGGCTGCACATAGGCGCTGCTCATGGGCTCGGGACCGAGGGAGCGTAGGAAGGTTTGCGGGTGGAAAGTACCGGCACCCACTTCCATATCCAGCGGTTGAACAATGGCGCAGCCCTGCTGTGCCCAGTAATCCTGCAGGGTCAGGATAAATCCCTGAAAAGTCTTTACGTCGTGTTTCGTCGTCATGTCTACTGCTGTCAGGCTGAAATAGAAAATGGTTTCGATTATACCCTGTAGATCCGGGCTTATGTAGGCTAATTTTTATCGTATTTTGCATGAAACCGGGGTTTTTCCCGGGGATTGAGGCGTCAGGCAGGATTCAGCACACAGTGCTGTTTGCAGTAGGGGGCCGCCACGGGGGAAAGAAAAAGGGGTGTTCCACGTGGAACACCCCCTTTGAGTCGAGACAGGCCGTTACTCGAAGAAGAACGGCTGACGTTGACGCTTGGCACCGTTGAGTTGATTCATGGTCTCGGCGTCATAGAGCTTGCCGTTGACCATGGTGTAATGGACCTTGTCGGTGACACGTATATCTGCCAACGGGTCGCCATCAATTACTATCAGATCCGCAAGCTTGCCAGCCTTGATGGAGCCCAGTTGCTGCTCCATACCAAAGGTGCGCGCCGGGTTGATGGTGGCCGTCTTGAGTACGTCCAGATTACTCATGCCGCCCTGGGCAAACATCCACATCTCCCAGTGTGCCGCCAGGCCTTCCCGTTGACCATGGGCACCTATGTTGGGGTGCACACCTATGTCATTGAGCTCCTTGGCCACCTTGGCCACGTTAAAGTGGTTGTAGTGGCCATCGGGCGCGTGTGGGCGACGCATGGCGCGGGCCTGCAAGATGTCACCTGGTACATATTTGGACAGGCGTGGGTGAGCCCAAACATCTGTCTTGTCATACCAATAGTTTTCTCCGGATATACCGCCGTAGGCGACAACCAGGGTCGGTGTGTAGCCAACCTTGGTTTGACTCCAGAACTGCTTGATGTCGCTATAGATGGCGGCGGCCGGCAGCGAGTGCTCAACCGTGGTATGGCCATCGGCGACCATGGTCAGGTTGTGTTGCAGCAGGCTGCCACCTTCGGGGACCACCATCATTTTCAACTCGCGGGCGGCGGCTATGATCTGCTGCCTCTGGTTGCGGCGGGGCTGGTTATAGCTCTTGACGCTGAAGGCGCCGACCTTCTTCAGGCGTTCCAGATGGAACTTGGCATCGTCCAGTGAATCCACGTGACTGGTGTAGCCGGGCATATTTGCACCATAGAGTATGGTCCCGGTGGAGAAAATCCGTGGACCAACTATGTCACCGGCCTTTTGTTGTTCCGAAGCAGCAAAAATTTCCGTGGTGTCGTTGGATGGATCGTGGATTGTGGTCACCCCAAACGCCAGACCGGCGTACAGGTTCCAGTTTTGCTGTGGGATGATCTCATCTTCAGCCTGGGCGCCGTGGGCATGGGCATCAAAGAGGCCGGGCATCAGGGTCTTGCCCTTGATATCGATCAGCTGGGCATCTTTGGGGATCTGCACATCGGCACTGCTGCCGACGGCAACAATGTGGTTGTCCTTCACTATGACAACGCCATCTTCAATGACCTTGTCGTCTTCCATGGTGATGACCTTGCCGCCAACAAAGGCCACTGTTCCACGTGGAACATCAGCCTGGTGTTTGAAACCAATACCGGTGACTGTGGGTTCTACCTTGGCATCTTTATCGGCTTTTTCACCGTAGCCGGTATCGACCGCTATCTGGTACAAATCGGGACCCAGGGTCCAATAGAGCTGATTGCTCTGTTTGTTCCAACTCAGGTTCTCACCGGCGCGCACGCTCAGTTGAGTCACGGGCAGATTACCGGCCTTGGGGCCTATCTCTATGGTTTCTCCGTGCTTGGCGAAGGGGGTAACCCAAACCCGGAAGCGTTCGGCGAAGGCCAACTGTTCGCCATCGGGGGAGATGCGAAACTCGGTAGCGTGCTTGCTGGTGTAATGCACCCGCTTGTCAAAGCCGTCGAGATTCATGGAGGACAGTTGCGGTGTTTCACCGGACTCCATAAAAAATACCCGGTCATCGTTTGCACCAAACTGAGGTTGGAAACCATCGGCACTGAGTTTGCTGTTGGTCTTGGACTTCAGGTCCACCTTATACAGACCCGGTTCCTGTGACCAGGTTCTGGGAGTGATGTAGCCACCCTTGGCGCGGCGATAAACCACCAGATCGCCCGAGGGCGAAAACACGGGTTCGACGTATTTTCCCGGTTCATTACTGAGGGTAGTGACCTTGCGGCCGCTCAGACTGATGACCCTGACAGAACCTTGTTCCTTGTCGTTCCAGGTGGTGAACACCAATTGTTTGCCATCGCTTGACCACTGCGGATAGAGCTCTTCGATATCATCTTCCAGCTTGGTCAGACGGCTGACCTTGCCATCGGGCAGGGACTTGAGCCACAGCTTACCCAAGGCTTCATAAACCACCTGCTTGCCGTCCGGTGACACCTGCGCCATGCGCAGCATCTTAACGTCAAATTCATCCTGGTCGATATTCTGGGCAAAACGCACCGAGGGCTGCACGTCCAGCTGAGTCTTGACCGAAAACGGCACTTCAGCCACCTGCTTGTTGTTGACGTTCAGGCGTTGGATCTTACCCTTGGCCCAGAACAGCAGCTCCTTGTTATCCGAGGTCCAGCTCATCATGGGGTACACGCCATGGATGGCCCAGGTTTCCTGCATGTCGCGGTCGAGTTCGCCATAGAGCTTTTCGCTGGCGCCTGACTTGAGATCCAGCAGGTACAAACTGGATTGGAAGCCATCACGTTTGATGTAGGCGAGCTTTTTGCCGTCTGGGCTTGGCGTGGGACGGATGGCACCACCTGTACCTTCTATCAGCACTTCAATATCACCGGTTTGGGTGTCGTAGCGTTTAATCTTGTAAATGCCGGCAACCGAGTCTTTGGAATAGTGGAATGTTTTGCCGGGGGTATCATCCTGGCTGAAGTAAATGTAGCGACCATCGGGAGAATAAGCGGGCTCACCCAGGTCCTTTTGATCGTTGGGGCGTTCGGTCAGTTTCACGCCCTCACCACCGGCAATATGGTACAGCCAGACTTCACCGGCCCCCAGGCTGCGGCTGGCGGTAAAATGCTTGCGGGCTACCAGGTATTGGGAGTCTGGGCTCCAGGCCGGGCTGTTCAACAGGCGGAAGGTTTCTTTGGTTACCGGGCGTGGGTTGCTGCCGTCGGCATTCATCACCCATATATTGTCACCGCCATCTTCATCCGAGGTGAAGGCTATGTATTTGCCATCGGGGCTGTACACAGGCTGCATTTGCCAGGCTATGCCCTTGGCCAGCACTTCGGCTTCACCGCCCTTGGCCGGGATCCGGTAGATATCACCGAGCAGATCAAAGACTATGTATTTGCCGTCCGGGCTGATGCTGACGTTCATCCAGGTACCTTCCTGGACATCAATATTCACTTTTTCCAGTGGGGCATTGGCCGGTGCATTAACCTGCCATTCGGGCTTGTCCTGACTTTCCGCATGGCTGGGAAGGCCCAGGGCCAGGCCTAACGCCAGACACAGGGGAGTGAGCGGTGATTTAAACATAGGGGTGTCGTCCTGATTATTGTGATGTTGAGAACCATGAGCAACTGCGTATAGTTATTTTGTATACAGTTGGTTCAAAGAGCCTCTTTTATCTCACAAAATTGTGCTCAGGAAAACCCGATATCTGTTTCAAATGATGACCTTGGACGAACGGGCTGAAAGCTTGCGCTCAGAGGCCTTTCTTGATCAGGAAGCGGAAAGGGCTGCCGTTGGTGTCGCTGGCAACCAGGGTATGGTCCATAAATTGGCAAAAGCTGGGAATGTCGCGGGCGGTGGCCGGATCGTCGGCAATGATCAGCAGGGTCTCGCCCTCGGCCATGTGTCGCACGGCCTTGCGCACCATCATCACAGGCTCGGGACAGCGCAGTCCGAGGGCATCCAGTTGATGTTGTGCTTGGGTGTAAATATCGCTCATTGCCTTGGTTCGAATTGCTGAAGACGGCGCTAATCTTACTCCGTTCTGGCTTAAGCGCCAAGCCTTGCGGCCCGAATGTTCCACGTGGAACACATTAACGTATCTTGTGTACCTGGCTCGGCGTGCTGATAAGTTGCAATTCGGTTTCTTGCCCGGCCGTGGCTTCAGGCTGCGCACCGAGCATCAATCTGTGTTTCTGCTTTTCATCATACATGCGTGCGTCGGCGGCATCTATAAACTCTGCGGGTTCCATAAAATGCCGGGGACCGGTTTCTGCCATGCCGATGCTGAGACGTATTCCCTTGGTATCCCGCTTCAGGCATTCCTCAAACCGCTGTAAAAAGGTATCGCTGGCTTCCTGGGCGGTGCAGCTTGGCAGCAGCACGAAAAATTCATCACCGCCATAGCGAAAGCAGCTGTCCTCCGGGCGGGTTGCCTCTTTCAGGGCGTTGGCAACGGCGCGCAGCACATCGTCACCGGCCCTGTGGCCCTGGGAGTCATTAAAGTGTTTGAAATTGTCTATATCCATATAGATGCCGGTGACGGATTCGGTGCGACGCTCCGCCGCCCGCAACACCTTGGTGGCGGTTTCGACTATGTGACGCACATTGAGCAAGCCGGTGAGCGGATCGGTGCGCGACATTTCTTCCAATTGCTGGGTGCGTTCCTTGACCTTGTTCTCCATGCTGAGGGCATAGAGTTCCGCCTTGTCCTTGGCGTTTTCAATTTCAGACAGCATGCTGCGAATATAGGTATCAAACACCAGGCTGACATCGAACAGGATTAATTTATCCAGCGCCTTGATGCTGAGTTGATATTCTTCCTCATCCATCAGTCGGGCCAGGGTGTGGAAGATCAGTTCCTTCAGGGTATGTACCGCCGACAGATACAGCTTGGGTTCAACCCCAATGCGCTTATGGACCAGACCAATCCTCAGTCGGTTGTTGATGTACTCTATGTCATAACTGCCATTGAACAGGTCGAGAATATAGCGCCGTTGGGAGGCCCGCAGCCGTTTCAAGGTGTCCGAGTCACCGATCAGCAGGGCGATATCGGCCTCCGAGGTTTGCTGACGATAAAAGGCGTCCACTATGTCATCTATGTGGGCTGCTATGGCCAAGCTGGCTTGTTTCAGTATGGTTTCATCGGTGGCGGTGAAGCCAAACAGATGTTTTCTGTGCTCTATTTCAAGCTCGGTTATCCGCATCTGTTCGATAAGTGATTGTTCGGTAGGCAGCATCTCTGGACATCCTGTTCGCAGTACTTCACTTTTGGGGCATGGTGGCGAACTTAAGTAAAGGCGAGAGTTTCGCCAAAATCAAACAGATACCCAAATAAAACAGCCGGGCAAAAGCCCGGCTGTTTAAGTTGATGCCTCAGGATCAGACGCGTTCGAACACTGTGGCTATGCCCTGGCCCAAACCAATGCACATGGTGGCCAGACCCAGGGTGGCGTCCTTGTGTTCCATCAGGTTGATCAGTGTGGTGGAAATACGGGCTCCGGAGCAACCCAGCGGGTGTCCCAGGGCAATGGCGCCGCCATTGAGGTTAACCTTGTCTTCGACCACATCCATCAATCCCAGGTCTTTCACGCAGGGCAGAGACTGGGCGGCAAAGGCTTCGTTCAGTTCGATTACATCCATATCCTGGATGGTCAAACCGGCACGTGCCAGGGCCTTCTGGGTTGCCGGCACAGGGCCGTAACCCATGATGGCGGCATCACAACCGGCCACTGCCATGGAGCGTACCCGGGCGCGGATCGGTAAGCCCAGGGCGCGGGCCTTGGACTCTTCCATTACCAGCATGGCCGAAGCACCGTCTGACAGGGCCGAAGAGGTACCGGCGGTGACTGTGCCGTTGGCAGGATCAAACACCGGACGCAGGGCCGCCAGGGATTCCAGGGTGGTTTCCGGACGGATCACTTCATCGTAGTCAACCTTGAACAGGGCACCATTGGCGTCATGTCCTTCGATGGCATAGATTTCCTTGGCAAAACGGCCTTCCATCGTGGCTGCGTGGGCGCGCTGGTGTGAGCGCACGGCAAACTGGTCCTGCATTTCACGGCTGATGCCATGGAGCTTGCCAAGCATTTCCGCGGTCAAACCCATCATGCCGGACGCCTTGGCGACATTGGCGCCCAAGCCGGGGTGAAAGTCGACTCCGTGGGTCATGGGTACGTGTCCCATGTGTTCAACACCACCAATGATGAAGGTGTCGCCCATGCCTGTCATGATCGCGCGGCTGGCCTGGTGCAGGGCTTCCATGGAGGAACCGCACAGGCGGTTCACGGTAACGGCGCCGGCGGTTTTGGGGATACCGGCCAACAGTGACGCATTGCGGGCAATGTTGAAGCCTTGCTCCAGAGTCTGTTGCACACAACCCCAGATCACGTCTTCTATGGTGTTGGGATCCAGCGCCGGGTTACGGAGCAGCAGGCCCCTCATCAGTTCGGCGGACAGGGTTTCGGCACGAACGTTGCGGAATACGCCTGCCTTGGAGCGGCCCATGGGAGTGCGGATGCAATCTACGATAACAGCTTGTTTCATTGTGTAATTCCTTCCCTAATAGGCCTAGTAGTAGCTGCCGTTGTTGGCGGCGAGGTCGCGCATGGCATCGGTGACCTGATACAGACCGCCCAGGTGGGCATACTTGTCTGCCAGGGCGACGAAGTTAGCCAGGCCCATGGTATCCAGGTAACGGAAGACGCCGCCACGGAACGGAGGGAAGCCCAGACCGTACACCAGGCCCATATCGCCTTCGGCCGGAGAAGCGATGATACCTTCTTCCAGACAACGCACGGTTTCAATGATCATGGGGATCATGGTGCGGGCAATGATCTCGTCGGCTTCAAAGGACTTCTGCTCACCGAAGGCGGCCTGCAGCAGCTCATAGGCGACAACGTCCTGTTCCTTCTTGGGCTTGCCGCGCTTGTCGACGCTGTACTGATAGAATCCCTTGCCGTTCTTTTGTCCCAGACGTTGGGCCTCGTACATAACATCTATGGCATCTTTGCCATTCTTGCCCATACGATCGGGGAAGCCTTCGGCCATTACGGCCTGGGCATGGTGGCCGGTATCGAGTCCAACCACGTCCAGCAGATAGGCAGGGCCCATGGGCCAGCCAAATTGCTTCTCCATCACCTTGTCGATGGCGGCGAAGTCTGCGCCGTCGGCCAGCAGGCCGCTGAAGCCGGCAAAGTAGGGGAACAATACCCGGTTGACGAAGAAGCCGGGGCAGTCGTTCACCACAATCGGGGTCTTACCCATCTTGCTGGCGTAGGCCACCACAGAGGCTATGGTTTCGTCGCTGCTGTGCTCACCGCGAATGACTTCCACCAGCGGCATCTTGTGTACAGGGTTAAAGAAGTGCATGCCGCAGAAGCGCTCGGGATGCTTGAGACTCTTGGCCAGATGATTGATGGAGATGGTAGAAGTATTGGAGGCAATGATGGCCTCATCGCCCAACTGGGACTCCACTTCGGCCAGTACCATGGCCTTGACCTTGGGGTTTTCCACTACGGCTTCGACCACAATGTCGGCGTGTTTGATGGGGGCGTATTCCAGGGCCGGGGTGATGTTGTTCAGCACCTTGGCCATCTTGTCTGCGGTCAGACGACCACGTTCAACCTGGGCGGTCAGCAGTTTGGCCGCTTCATTGAGCCCCAGGTCCAATGCGCCCTGGGCAATGTCTTTCATGACTATGGGAGTGCCCTTGCTGGCGCTCTGGTATGCAATGCCGCCACCCATGATACCGGCGCCGAGTACGGCGGCCTGGTTGATGGCTTTGGCCTGCTTGCCGGCCTTCTTGGCCTTGCCCTTGACCAATTGGTCATTGAGGAAAATACCGATAAGGGCGGTAGCCACCTCGGTCTTGGCCAGCTTGATAAAGGCCTGGTGTTCGGCCTTGAGTGCTTCGGCCCGGCCTTGGGCGGCCACTTGCTCTATCAGATTGACTGCCGCCATGGGGGCGGGGTAATGCTTGCCTGCCACCGCGAACACCATACCCTTGGCCGTGTTGAAAGACATCATGGCTTCCAGCTTGGGCAGGGTCAGGGGGGCTTGCTTACGGGCACGGCGGGCCTGCCAGTCCAGTTTGCCGGCGATGGCATCCTTGAGCATGGCAATGGCTGCGGCTTCCAGCTGCTCTGGGGCTGTCACTGCATCAACGGCACCGACCTTGAGGGCATCTTCGGGACGCTGATCTTTGCCTGTGGTGATCCACTCCATGGCATTGTCCGCGCCTATCAGGCGTGGCAGGCGGACTGTGCCGCCGAAGCCTGGGATCAGGCCCAGCTTGGTCTCAGGCAGACCAATCCTGGCACTGCTGTCGGCGATACGGAAATCGGTTGCCAGTATGGCTTCACAGCCACCACCCAGGGCAAAGCCCTTCACGGCAGAGGCGGTAGGAAAGGGCATGTCTTCGAGCTTGTTGAATACCTGGTTGGCCTGTTCCAGCCAGGTCAACAGTGTGGCCTCGTCTTCGGCAAACAAGCCTTGGAATTCGGTAATGTCGGCGCCGACAATAAAGGCATCTTTGCCTGTGGTCAGCAGCAGCGCCTTGGCATCGGCGGCTTTGACACTGTCCAGCGCGGCATCCAGGGACGCCAGGGTTTCGCGATCGAACTTGTTGACCGAGCCGCTGGAGTTGAAACACAGCCGGGCAATCTTATCATCGGTCAGTTCGACCTCAATGGTAGGGCTTTGGTAGATCATGTGCTTGCTTTCCTTCTTGGTCAGGAGCCGGGGCCTGGGTCCTGGCTCTCCTTTTACAGCAAAGTCGGCCATCATTTGACCAGTTTGCCGCCCAGTGTGCGACTAATCCATAAAAATTACAACACCCAATTTAAACGGTTGTTTAATTGTTTGGCGGCTAGGGCGAAATTTCGCCTTTGTGATACACTGCCAGCATTCAGAGTAGTCGGCCAGCGCCTTGTTGTGGATATTCTTTTTCTGAGAGCTGCCCCGGCAAAATACCAATCACAGGACTCGCAATCATGGATAAACTGGCCCCGCTCTACGCCACCCACATAGCAGAACTCAACCGTCGCTACGCCGATATTTTGGCCAGGGAACAGTTGGATGGACTGATCATTCATTCGGGACAGGCACACAGGCAGTTTTTGGATGACATGAACTACCCGTTCAAGGTCAATCCCCATTTCAAGGCCTGGTTGCCTGTGCTCGACAACCCCAATTGCTGGTTGTTGGTGAATGGCCGCGACAAGCCGACGCTGATTTTTTACCGTCCGGTGGATTTCTGGCACAAGGTGGCCGATGAGCCCAACGCCTTCTGGAGTGAGTTTTTCGAGATTAAATTGCTCACCAAGGCCGACAAGGTGGCCGAGCTGTTGCCCGCCAGTCTGACCCGCTGGGCCTACATGGGTGAGCATCTGGATGTGGCCGATGTGCTGGGCATCAAGCACCGCAATCCGGAAGCCGTGATGAGCTATCTGCATTATCACCGCAGCTTTAAAACCGACTATGAGCTGGAGTGTCTGCGCCGTGCCAACCAGATTGCGGTGCGCGGTCATCAGGCCGCCCGAAGCGCCTTCTTCAATGGCGCCAGCGAATTTGAGATCCAGCAAACCTATTTGAGTGCCGTGGGGCAAACAGCCAACGAAGTCCCCTACGACAACATTATCGCCCTTAACCAGAACGCGGCCATACTGCATTACACAGCGCTGGAACATCAGGTGCCGGCCCAAAGGCTGTCTTTCCTGATTGACGCCGGTGCCAGTTATTTTGGCTATGCCTCAGACATTACCCGCACCTATGCCTTTGAGAAGAACGTATTCGACGAGCTGATTGCGGCCCTTAACCAGGTGCAACTGGACCTTATCGCCAAAATGCGTCCGGGCGTGCGATATACCGATCTGCATCTGGCGACCCACGACAAGATTGCGGCCCTGCTGTTGGACTTCAAGCTGGCCAGCGGCGATGCTGCGGGATTGGTGGAGCAGGGGATCACCGGCGCCTTCTTCCCCCATGGTTTGGGTCATATGCTGGGATTGCAGGTGCACGATGTCGGTGGTTTCTCCCACGATGAGCGTGGCACCCATATCGCCGCCCCCGAGCAACATCCCTTCCTGCGTTGTACCCGGATACTGGCTCCGCGCCAGGTGCTGACCATGGAACCCGGGCTGTACATCATAGATTCGCTGCTGGCCGAGCTTAAGGCCGATACCCGTGGCAAGCAGGTGAACTGGGATATGGTGGATCAGCTGCGACCCTACGGCGGCATTCGCATCGAAGACAACGTGATAGTGCATCAGGACAGAAACGAGAACATGACCCGGGATCTGGGTTTGGCCTGAGCGTGAGCGAGAGATACGTCATTCCTGCAGCCGAGTTGCTGCTTGAGGAAGAGATAAAACAGAGCCGTTTTATCACCCTGCTGTTTCACTGTGACTCAGAATCAAGGTTGAAGTCAGTACTTACTGACATTAAAAACCGCTTTCCCGGTGCCAGTCACTATTGTTGGGCCATGGCCTGTGGCGCGCCGGGAGCACAAAGCGGACTCGGCTCCAGCGATGATGGTGAACCGGCTGGCTGCGCCGGTCGTCCTATGTTGGCTGTGCTGAGTGGCAGCGACTTGGGTGAGATTGGTGCCGTGGTGGTGCGTTACTACGGTGGCACCAAGCTGGGAGTCGGTGGTTTGGTGCGGGCCTATACCTCGGGTATTAAGCAGTTGCTGCGTCAGATGCCCCAAGCCATAAGACAACTGCGTTATCCTGCCAGTATCGAGTGCAGTTACGGGCAGCTTAAAGATGTGGAATTTCTGCTACAGCAGCTGGATGCCGAAATTTGCGATCGCAATTTCGCTGAACTTATCAAACTGAACTTTTTGTTGGCCTTGGATAAGCGGCGGGAGCTGGAACTGGCGCTGGCTACCCAGTCAAAGGGCCTGCTGCGGGTTTGTTATCAGGACGCTAAATAAGTGGCGATGAGCGGGATTTGTGCGAGAATAGCCGCCGAATACACTGAGCTGGGATCTTCAGAAGCGGCAGCATGCATTTTAGAACCATAACCCGAATTACAGGCCTGTTGATGGGGCTGTTTTCCATGACCATGCTGCCTCCGGCCCTGGTGGCCATATTGTTCAAAGATGGCGGTGGTACCGCGTTTCTGCAGGCATTCGTGGTCTGCCTGCTCCTCGGTTTCCTGTTTTGGTACCCCAATCGTCGTCATCATGCCGAGCTGCGCACCCGTGAAGGCTTTCTGATTGTAGTGCTGTTCTGGACGGTACTGGGATCCATTGGGGCCTTGCCCTTTATCTTTTCCAAGGAACCGGATCTGAGCTGGACCGACAGCTTTTTTGAATCCTTTTCTGCCCTGACCACCACGGGTGCGACCGTGATTGTCGGCTTGGATGACCTGCCAAAGGCGATTCTCTTCTACCGGCATTTGCTGCAATGGCTGGGTGGCATGGGGATCATCGTTCTGGCCGTGGCCATTTTGCCCGTGTTGGGCATTGGTGGGATGCAGCTGTATCGGGCGGAAATTCCCGGGCCTGTGAAAGACAGCAAGATGACCCCCCGCATTGCCGAAACCGCCAAGGCGCTGTGGTATATCTATCTGCTGCTGACCCTGGCCTGCGCCGGCGCCTATTGGATTGCCGGTATGACAGCCTTTGATGCGCTCTGTCATGCGTTTTCCACCATAGCCATTGGTGGCTTCTCTACCCACGACGCCAGCATGGGTTATTTTGATAACCCGGCTATCAATATGATTTGCGTGTTTTTCCTGTTGGTTGCGGCGGTCAATTTCAGTGTGCACTTTGCCGCTTTTTCACGCCGGGGCATTAATTTGCGGGTGTATTTCCGCGATACCGAATTCAAACTGCTGTTGGCCATCCAGCTCGTGTTGGTGTTGATTTGCTTCGCAACCCTTTACCACTCAGGCATCTACGACTCGCCGGAGGAAACCCTGGACTACGCCCTGTTCCAGGCGGTGTCCATTTCCACCACCGCGGGCTTTGGTACTGAGAGCTTCCATCAATGGCCATTGTTCCTGCCCATTCTGCTGATCTTTTCCAGCTTTATCGGTGGCTGTGGCGGTTCTACCGCCGGTGGCATCAAGGTGATCCGGGTTTTGTTGCTGCTGCTGCAGGGCTCGCGGGAACTGAAACGCCTGATACACCCCAGGGCCATGTTTTCCATCCGGATCGGCAACACAGCCCTGTCTGACCGGGTAGTGGATGCTGTGTGGGGCTTCTTTTCCGCCTATGCGCTGGTGTTTGTGTTTTGCATGTTGGCCCTGATGGCCATGGGCATGGACGATATTACCGCCTTCAGTGCCACCGCTGCCTGCCTCAATAACCTGGGTCCCGGCCTGGGTGAGGTGGCCAGTAACTATGCCGGTGTCAGTGATGGTGCCAAGTGGATATTACTGCTGGCCATGTTGTTTGGCCGATTGGAAATCTTCACCCTGCTGGTGTTGTTTACCCCGACCTTCTGGAAGACCTGATGAAAACATTACTCATTTATTCGACCGTCGATGGCCAGACCCTGTCCATTTGTGAGCGCATCCGCAACTGCTGTCAGGCCGCCGGTGAGCAGGTAAGCCTGGTGTCTCTGGATAAGGTTGGTGAGCTGTCATTGGATGATTTTGACAAGGTGCTGGTGGGCGCCAGCATTCGTTACGGTAAACACAGGCCCGAGCTGCTGGCCTTTGTGAATGAACACTGTGAACGGTTGGCGGCAAAGATTAATGCTTTTTTCACCGTTAATGTGGTGGCCCGCAAACCGCTGAAAAACACCCCTGATACCAACCCCTACATGAAGAAATTCCTGTTGCAGTCCAAGTGGCAACCACAGCAGTTGGAAGTCTTTGCCGGCAAGATTAGCTACCCATCCTATGGCTTTTTCGACAAACAGATGATCCGTTTCATCATGTGGCTCACCAAGGGGCCAACCGATGTGACCGGCACCTTTGATTTTACCGATTGGGAACAGGTACAGCGATTTGGTGAGGCTTTTGCCGCCCGCAGTTAACTGCAGCTCTTAACTACAGTAGCGCAGGTGCAGGATGGAGATGATCTCGGTGACCTGGGCATCCTTGAGTTTGTAATAGACTATCTGTGAACTCTTGCGGGTATCCACCAGATCTTCGGCCCTGAGCACCGCCAGATGCTGGGACAGGGCCGACTGACTCAGCGGCACCTTGGCGTTGAGCTCGGTCACGCTCATTTCGTTATCCAACAGCAGACAAAGGATCATCAAGCGGTAGGGATTGGCTATGGCTTTGAGCCACTTGGCCGCTGTCTCGGCATTGTTCACCATGGCATTGACATCTATGGTATCGGACATGATTCACTCACAGCATTGATGATTAGATAATTCTAATTGAAAGTGGCCACCGCGGCAATTTAGCTGTGGCAGTTCAATAGCGCCAGAATCCCGGGTGGAACAACACTGCCACGGTCAAGATTTCCAAACGCCCCAACAGCATACCGATGGACAGCGCCCACTTGGCTACATCGGGCAGGCTGGAAAAATTCCCCGCCGGACCTATGACCGGGCCCAAACCCGGCCCCACATTGGTGACCGCCGTAATCGCGCCTGTCAGACTGGTGACGGGGTCGAGCCCCGTCAGCACCAGCACCAAAGACAGCGCCGCAATCACTGTCAGGAACAAGAGCACGAAGGTCACCAGAGAGCGGATAATGTCTTCGCTGATGGTGCGGTTGTTATAACGCTCCCGGAACAGACCATTGGGGTGGAATTGCTGCTTCAACTGTTCGCGCATAATGGCACCGGCGATTTGCAGCCGGAAAATCTTGATCCCGCCGGAGGTGGAACCGGAGCAACTGCCGATAAACATCAGAAACAGAAAGGCTACGTTGGCCAAAGCCCCCCAGTTACTGTAATCGGTGAGGCCGTAGCCCGTGGTGGTGACCACAGAGACCACGTTGAAGCTGGCCAGGCGCAGCGCATCGAGAAAGGGCAGCTGTTTTTCCATGCTGAGCCAGTAACCCAGTGCCACACTGGTCAGCAGCAGAAATGCCAGAAAGCCTTTGACCTGGGCATCGTTCCAGACTTGCAAACTGCCGCTGCGGATCATCTGTACAAACAGCAACAGCGGCAGGCCGCCGGCAGCCATAAAGGCCACTCCGACCCAGTGCGCCGCAGGGCTGAAATGGGCCATGGACTCATCTGAAGTGGAATAACCGCCGGTGGAGAGTGTGGTCATGGCGTGGTTGATGGCTTCAAACCAGCTCATCTGGGCCTGGTGATAGCAGATGGCACAGAGTATGGTCAGCAAAATGTAGATGTAGAACAGTTCCTTGGCCATATCCTGGGTGCGGGGCGTGGCCTTGTCACTCCAGTCGGACGATTCGGTGCGGAACAGCCTCATACCACCGACGTTGAGAAAGGGCAGTACCGCCACCGCCATCACGATAAAGCCTATGCCGCCAAGCCACTGCAGCAGTGAGCGCCAGATCAAAATGCTGTGGTCCAGGGCATCCAGGCCTGAGAGCACAGTGGAGCCCGTGGTGGTGATCCCCGACATGGTCTCAAAGAAGGCATCGGTATAGTTGATACCGTGGTACAGGGTGAAGGGCATGGCCGCAAACAAACTGACAATGAGCCAGGTGAGGCTGGTCAGCATAAACATATCGCGGATATTGAGCTTAATTTTCTTCTGCTGTCCGCTGCGGATACAAAAGCTGGCCGCGATTCCCGTGACCACGGTCGCGCTCAGGAAGGCGCCCACTGTCTCCTCGCCATAAATCAGGGCGAAGGTCAACGGTACCAGCATAAAACCGGCCAGCATCGACAGGAAGGTGCCAAGAATGAACAGCAGCGGCTTGAAGTTGAGCATGGCTATCAGAAGAAGAATGCGCTGGGTTGGAACAGACGCTCGACTTCGCCCACGAACTTCTTGTTCACCAGGAACAGGATCACGTGGTCGCCTTGTTCTATGACCGTCTTGTCATGGGCCATCAAGACTTCTTCGTCTCGCACTATGGCACCTATGGTGGTGCCTGGCGGCAGCTTAATCTGACCGATCTGCTTGCCGACCACCTTGGAGGTACTGGCATCACCGTGGGCAATGGCTTCTATGGCTTCCGCGGCACCGCGGCGCAGTGAGTAAACGTTACAGATGTCACCCTGACGTATGTGGGTCAACAATGCCGAGATGGTGGCCTGCTGGGGTGAGATGGCGATATCGATATTGGCTTCCTGCACTATGTCCACATAGGCTTCGCGCTGGATCAGCACCATCACCTTCTTGGCGCCCATGCGTTTGGCGAGCAGCGCCGACATGATGTTGGCCTCGTCATCGTTGGTCACGGCGATGAAGACGTCGGTTTGGTCTATGTGCTCTTCCAGCAACAGCTCCTGATCGGAGGCATCGCCGCAGAATACCGTGGTGTATTCCAGCTTTTCAGACAGGGCCTCGGCACGCTCGGCCCTGTGCTCAATCAGCTTGACCGAATGGTTGCGCTCCAGCTTCTTGGCCAGGCCCATGCCTATGTTGCCGCCGCCGGCGATCATGATATTGCGGTAGCTGTTGTCGAGCTTTTGCATTTCACTCATGACGGCGCGGATGTGGCGGCTGTCGGCCACGAAAAATACTTCGTCATCGGCCTCGATGATGGTGGTGCCGCGGGGCATGATAGGGCGACCCTGACGGAAGATGGCCGCCACCCGGGTATCAATATTGGGCATGTGTTCCCGCAGCGCCGCCAGGGCGTTGCCCACCAGTGGACCACCGTAATAGGCCCTTACCGCCACCAGGCTGAGCTTGCCTTCGGCAAACTCAAGTACCTGTAAAGCGCCGGGATATTCAACCAAACGCTGAATGTAAGCGGTCACTAACTGCTCGGGGGCGATCAGCTCATCTATGATGAAGCCACCGCGGGTACGGTTGTCGCTGTTTTTGGTTTCACTGTCGATAAACAGCTTTTCCTGCATGCCCAGGTACTGCTCGGAGCGGATCCGGGCAATCTTGGTGGGAGTACCGAACAGGGTATAGGCAATCTGACAGGCGGCCATGTTGCATTCGTCGCTGTTGGTTACGGCGATCAACATATCGGCATCTTCGGCGCCGGCTTCACGCAACACCCCGGGGTGAGCGCCGTGGCCCACCACGACCCGCAGGTCATACTTGTCCTGCAGGGTACGCAGCTTGCTTTTGTCGCTGTCGACTATGGTGATGTCGTTGTTTTCACCGACCAGGTTTTCCGCCAGGGTTCCGCCCACTTGGCCGGCGCCCAGAATGATAATTTTCATGGCCTTTGCCTAATCCCTAAAGAGTCGCTTTTTTCAGGCGGGCATAGAAGAACCCGTCCATGCCATCCTGTCCCGGCAATATTTGCCAGCCGATGGCCTGGGGATCCGCCTGTTGTGGCAGCGCGTCCAGCCTGGCATCGGGGGTGCGGGCCAGGAACGCCGCTACCTGGTTACTGTTCTCGTCCGGCAATATGGAACAGGTTGCATACAGCAGTGTGCCACCGGGTTTCAGCCACTGCCAGCAGTGATCCAGAATTTGTTTTTGTAACTCAGCCAGTTCTTGAATATCCGAGTCCTTCCGGAGCCACTTGATGTCCGGATGGCGGCGAATAACGCCGGTGGCCGAGCAGGGGGCATCCAGCAAAATGCGGTCAAACCTTTCACCGCTCCACCAGCTGTCGATATTGGCTGCGTCGCCGTGGATGACCTTGGCGTTGAGCGCCAGGCGATCGAGATTTTGCTGTACCCGTTCGAGGCGCTTGCTGTCGGCATCCACCGCCAGCAATTGGATATCCGCCAGTTCCAGCAGGTGGCAGCTCTTGCCGCCGGGCGCGGCACAGGCATCGAGTACCAGTTCACCGTCCTGGGGGGCCAGCAGTGTGGCTGCCCATTGGGCGGCGCCGTCCTGAACCGAGACAGCACCCTCGGCAAAGCCGGGCAGACGGCTGACATCGGTGGCAAATTCCAGCTCAATGGCATCGTCACTGAGACCGGGACGGCAATTGATCTCGGCCGCCACCAGCTTGGCTATGTACTGGTCGCGGCTTTGTTGGCGCCGGTTGTTGCGCAGCCACATGGGTGGCCGCTGGTGGCTGGCTTCCACTATCTGCGGCCACTGTTCATAGGCGGCTTTCAAGCGTTTCAGCAGCCAACCGGGATAGTTGTATTTGAGGGTGTCGTTGCTTTCCGCCAGGGCCGGGATCTGCCGCTGGATATTGCGCAGCACACCATTGACGACCTTGACCAGGCCTTCAAATTTGAGTTTGCGACAGGCCTCGGCAGTTTCGGATATGGCGGCGTGTGCCGGAACCCGGGTGAAGTAAAGCTGATATACCCCCACCAACAACAGCTGGTGGACTATCCGCTGTTTGCCCTTGAGCGGTTTGCTCATGAACTGGCTGACGCAATGGTCCAATTGGGGCAGAAAACGCATGACGCCGTAACACAACTCTGCCAGCAGAGCCTTGTCCTTACCGTCGCTGAGCAATTTTTGCTGTTCCGGCAGGGCGACCGACAAAGATACACCGCGCTCCAGCACATCGAAGACCGCTTTGGCAGCCAGGGCCCTCAGGTTCATGCCTGGCTCCCGATCACTGTGCCAGGGGTAAACCATTCACCGCGGCTGTTGAGTATGTCGGCCACTGCCATGGGCTTTTTACCCGGCAGTTGCATTTGCTTTATTCGCAGCAGGCCATCCGCCGTTGCTATGTCCAGACCTTGTTTACCGGCGGCCACTATTGTGCCTGGTGCCTTGTTACTGCTTTCCGCCAGCGGTTCGGTTTGCCAGACCTTGATGGTTTGACCCTGATGTTCGAAATAGCTGACCGGCCAGGGATTGAATGCGCGAACTTCCTGCCACAGTTGGCGGGCGGGCTTGCCGAAGTCGAGGCGAGCCTCTTCCTTGCTGAGCTTTTCGGCATAATTGGCCAGGGACTCGTCTTGCTTCTCTGCGCTCAAACCGCCCTCGCTGATGGCTGCCAGCGCGTTGAGCAGCGCCTCGGGCCCCAGCTCGGCGAGTTTTTCGTATAAAGAGGCAGAGGTGTCTTCCGCTGCTATGGGCAAATGTGCCTTGAGCAGCATGTCACCGGTATCGAGGCCCACATCCATCTGCATTATGGTGACCCCGGTTTCGGCATCTCCGGCCCACAGGGCCCGCTGTATGGGAGCGGCACCACGCCAGCGTGGCAGGATGGAACCATGGACATTGATGCATCCCAGGCGTGGGGTATCGAGCACCAGCTTGGGCAAAATCAGGCCGTAGGCCACCACCACCATGATGTCAGCCCCCAGGGCTGCCAATTCTTGTTGTGCGTCCTCTTTCCGCAGCGACTTGGGTTGGAACACTGGGATATTGTGTTCCAGTGCCAGAGACTTGACCGGGCTTGGGGTCAACTTTTGCCCACGTCCTGCGGGGCGATCCGGCTGGGTATAGGCCGCAATAACCTGATGTTCACTGCTGAGCAGAGCCTGCAGATGGCGGGCAGCGAAATCCGGAGTGCCGGCAAAGATAATTTTGAGAGGCTTCAAAACGTTTCCTGATGGTTATTTTTCCAGACGGGCGGCTTTTTCCAGCTTTTGGCGTATGCGCTGGCGCTTGAGCGGAGACAGGTAGTCAACGAACAGCTTCCCTTGCAGGTGATCCATTTCGTGTTGAAGGCAGATGGCAAACAGCTCATCGGCTTCGACGGTGAATTCTTTGCCGTGACGATCCTGAGCCTTCACTGTGACAAACTCGGCCCTGTCTACCTTGGCGTAAACGCCGGGTACAGACAGGCAGCCTTCTTCGTTGCAGAAGTCTCCGCGCTTATCGATGATTTCTGGATTGATAAAAACGGTTGGACGCTCGATGTCGTCCTGTAAATCCATCACGATCAAGCGTTGGTGAAAATCCACCTGGGTGGCGGCCAGACCTATGCCTTTTTCTTCATACATGGTCTCGAACATACTGTCGATTTGGGTCTGCAGCGCTTCGTTGAATTCTGTGACCGGCGCTGCAATTGTGCGCAGTCTTTCGTCTGGGAAGCGTAATACTTTCAATAATGCCATAGTTAAACTCTTAACAACTCTGTCAAATCTATGCCAGTTGGTTATACTGACTTTGCTATTGGATCAATTTTAATCTGTAGCGACAATCAATAACAGCAAAAGCTCGTCATAAGAGCTAAACAACATGGACGCTACCATGAAACGGTTAATTTTATTCGCGTTAATGTCGGTCACAAGTTCGTTGGCGTTGGCAGATACCCTGACTCTTAAGCCTGGCCACCCGGACTCCTATATAGTGCAAAAGGGGGATACCCTGTGGGATATATCTGCCCAGTTCCTCAATGACCCTTGGCGTTGGCCCAAACTGTGGGGAGCCAATCCCCAGATTGCCAACCCCCATTTGATTTATCCGGGGGACCGCCTGACTCTGGTGTTCATTGACGGTGAACCCAGACTGGTGGTCAAGCCACAGCTGAGAAAGAGCCCGGAAGGTCGCAAGATGGCCAAAGACGGGGCTGTTCCGGCCATAGACCTGGCATTGATCCAGCCTTATCTGGTCAATAATCGGGTGGTCGACCCCGATTGGTTCGGCCAGCAACCCCTGGTGCTAGGTGGTGAAAGCCCCTCACGCTTCCATGTCAGCGACAACATTGTTTATGTGCATGCCGAACTGCCCAAGGGCCAAAAGTTGGGTATCTACGACGCAGGCCGCATTTTTACCAGCAAGGTGGACGACAGCGTACTTGGCCAGGAAATTATCCTCAGTGCCAGCGGTCGGGTGGTCGAGTCCGGTCCCATCTCCAAGGTGGAGTTGCTGACCAACCTCAAGGAAACCCGCGCCGGCTTCCGCGCCATCGCCATTGAAGATGACTCCCTGATGTCGGCCTACTTTATGCCCAAGCCAGCTCGTGTCACTGAACCTGCCTATGTACTCGGTTCAGAGAAAAAGCTGCGGGAAGTGGGCAAGTTGGATGTGGTCTACATCAGCCAGGGCAGCAGCACAGGCGTAGAGCCCGGTGATGTGTTCTCCATTTATCGTGATGGTGAAACCGTGGTTATCGATGATGAAGGCATGCCCGTGTCGACCATAGATCGCAACGCCTATGAAAACCTCCTGGCCAAGTTTGGTTCGGAGCAGGCCATCAAGGTGCCGGACATCTATCATGGCAACCTGATGGTATTCAAAGTGTTCGATAAGGTCAGCATGGGGCTTATCATGGTCAATGACAGACCTGTGCGTGCCGACGACAAGCTGACCGTGCCAGAGAGTGCCAACCTGCGGAGCGAATAAATAGCAGAAACCCTGGTCGACTGGTTGGTTGTCGGCGCTACCTCCGGGTTGGGACCGGCCCGGATCCGGCAACTGCTCACCCACATGGACGTGGCAGAGCTCAGTCAGAGGTTGCAAGGGGATTTGGCCTCTTTGCCTCTGTCATCGGCCCAGCTGTCCAGACTTGCTTACGATCCCGCAAAAGTTGAACTGGCCCTGGCCTGGCGAGAACGCCAGGCCAACCACCATATCCTCTGTTGCAGTGACCCCCTTTATCCCCCGTTATTGAAGCTGATTAGTGACCCGCCCCCTGTGGTTTTTGTCAAAGGTAGGGCTGAAACCTGCCTTTATCCAGCCATTGCCATGGTCGGCAGCCGCCATGCCAGCGCCACCGGGCTACAGACCGCATCCTGGTTGGCTGCGGAGCTTAGTCGGCTGGGATTTGTGATTAGCAGCGGTATGGCGGCGGGCATAGATGGTGCAGCCCACTGCGGTGCCCTGGATGTTCAGGGACTGTCGCTGGCGGTGCTTGGTACCGGGGTGGATTGTATTTACCCCAAAGGTCATGGCCGCTTGTACCATGCCTTGGTGGATAAGGGCTGTGTAATGAGCGAATACTGGCCCGATACTCAAGCCTTTGCCGGTAATTTTCCCCGTCGCAACCGCATCATAAGTGGTATCAGCCTTGGGACTCTGGTGGTGGAGGCTGCGCGCAAAAGTGGCTCCTTGATTACCGCCCGGATGGCCCTGGAGCAAGGGCGGGAGGTGTTTGCCGTGCCGGGGCATATTTTGGATGAGCAGCATCTGGGCTGTCATGATTTGTTGCAATCGGGGGCAAAACTTGTCACCTGCGCTGCCGATATAGTGGAAGAGCTGAGTACTTTATTGCTATGCCAGCTTGAAAAGCTGCCGCCAAGCCCCCAGATAAGGGCCGAGCGCAGCTCCCAGTTGCCATTTGCATCGCTGTTGGCTAGTGTAGATTATGAAACAACATCCTTAGACAGGCTGGTGGAACATAGTGGAAAACCAATAGATATTGTTTTGGAACAATTGCTTGAGCTTGAATTGCAGGGTTGGGTTGCGCAAGTGCCCGGTGGTTACGTCAGACTTAAGAGGAACTAGCCATGTTTGATATCCTCATGTATCTATTCGAAAACTATGTTCACAGCGAAGTGGAGATGATGGTCGATGAAGATCAACTGACCAAGGAATTGACCCGCGCCGGGTTTCATCAGTCCGAGATCCTCAAGGCTTTGAGTTGGCTCGAACATTTGGCCGATTTGCGCGAGAGTGACACTCCTTATCTGTGCGATCACAACCAACATTCCTTCCGTATATACACTCCTGAGGAAACGGAAAAGCTGGATGTGGAATGTCGGGGCTTCCTGATGTTCCTGGAGCAGATTAACGTGCTCAGCGTCGAAACCCGTGAAATGGTGATCGACAGGGTGATGGAGCTGGATGAGTCTGTGTTGGTGCTTGAAGATCTGAAATGGGTCATCCTTATGGTGCTGTTCAACGCGCCGGGTCATGAGTCGGCCTACGCCCAAATGGAAGATCTGGTGTTTGAACAACCCGAGGGCAGGTTACATTCCTAACCTCAACACCCAAATCAAAGGAGACCATCAGGTCTCCTTTGTTGTTTATGGGCTTGGCTCAGTAGTGAAAATGCTGCTCATCCTGAATTAAATGGGCAGGTCTTAAATAGTCACGGTAGGCATAACGATTTTGTTTGCGTGGGTAGCTGACCGGCGCTTCTTCCTCGGTTTGTGGCCGCAACGCTCCCAGCCACAGGGTGAATGCTTCCTGCTGCTCAGTGGCAATCTGTGCCAGCAATTCCTCGTATCCGCCAAAGTAATCCCGTTTCAGCCATTGGCTGAGCTGTACCAGGGCCTGGGGCTGCTGCTCGGCCAAAAAGCGGATCGCCAGATAGCTCCACTTGTAGGTGCGCTCCAGGCCGTCACTGTAGCGGGTGGCGAAAATCTCTGCCAGGGAGGGGGCCTTGTTTGCCATATCGCTGGCCAGGGTTTCCGCTTCCGCATTATCTGCCCCCTTGCTGATGTATTCCGCCAGTCCTTCGGACCACCACACCAGTTTTTCAGGGAAATGGCCAAAGTCGCCGTATTTCACGTAGCGACCATCGAGATAATGCACGTACTCGTGGTTAAGGTTCCAGACGGCAAACTCGGGTGCAATCCACCATTGGCGAAAGGCAAAAAAACTGGCCTGATTCCCCGGTTTGGATGGGGTACCTTCGATATACATGCCGCCATTATCCGTACTGATATCAAACAGCAATTGGCCGTAGGCGTTGTATTGACTCCAATTTTTAAAGGCGACCACCTGCAGTGAGTCATTGCCATCATTGGCCGTGGGACTATGGGCGGTTGTCAGCAAGTCATGAAAGTCTCCCTCCTGGGAAATCAGCCGCTGACAACTGAGTTCAAACTCTTCCTGACTTAAATCCTGAGCCAGCACATAGAGTCGGGGAGAGCAGTTATGCCTTTGGGGTAATACCGTCTGCTGATCGGGAATACGACACAGGCTGGCGTTGTCGAGACAGGCCTGCCGACCACCGAAGCGATTGACATGATATCCCAGGGTATAAGCATCCCGGGCGGCATCGCCCCGCTTGGCCACGTCGGCCATGGCGATTTTGGCGACGGCTGCGTCCAGTTGCAGCTCCTCTGTGGTCGCTTTTCCTTCCGGGTCTGATGGCAGCAGTAAGCGGTATTGGCCCAGGGCCCAGTAGGCATTCATTCGCGGCCAATCCTCATCTTGACGTAAAGACTCTGTGGATGCGGCAAAGTCGAGGAGGGCTTGGTCGACTTTGGCTTGCAATAACACCTTGGCCAGGCTGCTATCCGGTTGTTTTCGAGCTTCGTTTAACAGCAGGCCGAAGGCGCGCAGGGTTTCCCACAGGGCATAATCGCCGGCAAGTGAGCTCTCTTGCTGCGCAACTTGGCGCAACTGGTTTATCAAGATGGGAAGCAGGGGGGCAAGTTCATCTCCGCGTTCTTTGTCGGCAAAGAAGCGATAGCTTACCACTGCCAGTTGTTCCTGGCTGCCGTGGGAGTCTAGAAACAGTCGGCTGTGGCTCAGTGCCTGTAGGGCTGCCGCGAGTTGGCGGTAGTCCGCAGCATTGAGCTGATCCGGGTTGCCGAAATAGCTGTAGGCCCGCAGATAAGTGAGCAGTTTCTCGGGAGCCAGGGTATCGGACAGGGCAGCTGTGGCTTGTTGAAAGTTGGTCCGGGAATATAGCTGACTGTCAGGCGCCAACTTGATTTGGTGTTGGTCCGGTGCTGTGAGGTGCTGGTGGGTTAAGCCTTGATGGCTACAGGCCGTCAGCCAGAACGTGCCACAAAAAAGCAGAAGCAACTTGCCTTTCATTCAATCCAATCTCCTTTTTGAATATTGCATGCAATATATCATCATCGGTTGGGAGATCCAGTGTTAATGCTTACCTTTCCCTGAAGCAGCACTGCTTGCTAAAATAGCGGCTATTGCTGTGGCGAGGTTCCCATGTCCAAAATTGATTCAGACCTTTTCAGTGCCCACGAGCACGCACTGGAAAAAGAGTACGAGCTCTGCCCCGAGTGCGGCAGTGAGCTGTCGGTCAGGCACAGCAAACATGGCAGCTTTATCGGTTGTAACAACTATCCCAACTGCCAGTACACCCGCCCCCTGGTGCAACACGAAGCCATGGAGGCCCAGGTCATTGAAGGATCCCAGTGTCCCGAATGTGGTCACGAGTTGGCGGTTAAATCCGGTCGTTTTGGTATCTTTATCGGTTGCACCCAATATCCTTTGTGTCATCACATAGAAAAGCCGGAACACTCAGATGAGGCCGAGGTTGTGCCTTGTCCCCAATGCAAGCAGGGGACCCTGGAACACAGGACCAACAGGTATGGCAAAGGTTTTTACGCCTGTAGCTGTTACCCTAAATGTAAGTTCCTGGTGAATTATCCCCCTGTTGCCGAGTCCTGCCCCGATTGTGGCTTCGGCATTCTGGTGCAGCGCAAGGGTAGCGCCGGACTCAGGTTGGAATGCCCCAATAAGCCGTGCAAGTTTAAAAGACCACTCTAGCCCGTCTATTTTGCGCTGGTGCTTATGCTGGTGCTGACAGTGCTTGCCGCTATAATGAAGTCGCATCTCTATCAATATTGAATTCAAAATCAAGGTAATAACATGCTTCACCTCGAACCGTCGGCTATCGCTGACGTGATTGCCACCGGCGGCGTGATCGCCTATCCAACAGAGGCTGTGTATGGACTGGGATGCGACCCTGACAATCTGAGCGCCGTTCAGGCGCTGTTGGATGTCAAGCAAAGGCCCTGGGAAAAAGGCCTGATCCTTATCGCCAGCCGCTTCGAGCAATTGCTTTCGTACCTGGATTTATCCGCAGTGACAGAGCAGCAACTCACCGCAGCGCAAGCCAAATGGCCCGGCCCCTTCACCTTTGTCATTCCGGCAAAGGCCGAGGTCAGCCCTTTGCTGCGTGGCAGCTTCAGCACCATAGCCGTGCGGGTAAGCGCCCATCCGGGTGTCAGAACCATGTGTGATGCGATAGATAAGCCTTTGGTGTCCACCAGTGCCAATCTTGCCGGTGAGGAGCCTGCTCTGACCCTGGCGGAAGTGGAAACTCAATTCAGCGGTAAAATAGCGGCGGTGGTCTTGGGTGAGCTGGGCACAGCGCGTCAGCCATCAACCATCATTGATATTCAAACCGGCCATATTTTCAGACAAGGATAAAAGGATTACAGCATGGGACTTCCGAATGCCGACGAGGTAAAAGCGTTTTTATTGCAGCTGCAGGCTGACATTTGTGCCGGTCTGGAAAAGTTGGATGGCAAGGCCACTTTTGTCAGTGACAGTTGGCAGAGAGCCGAAGGCGGTGGCGGCACCAGCAAGGTGCTGACCCAGGGGGCCGTGTTTGAACAGGCCGGGGTGAACTTCTCCCATGTGACGGGCGCAGCCATGCCGGCATCGGCTACGGCACACAGACCCGAGTTGGCGGGACGCAGTTTTGAGGCGATGGGTGTTTCCCTGGTGATCCACCCCAACAACCCCTATGTGCCGACCACCCACGCCAATGTGCGTTTTTTTATTGCCCGTAAAGAGGGCGCCGATCCCGTATGGTGGTTTGGCGGTGGGTTCGATCTGACGCCCTATTATCCCTTCGAGGAAGATGTCATAGAGTGGCACAGACATGCCAAAGCCCTGTGCGAACCCTTCGGAGAAGAGGTTTACCCCAAATACAAGAAATGGTGCGACGACTACTTCTTCCTGCCACACCGCAATGAAACCCGTGGTGTCGGCGGACTGTTTTTCGATGATCTGAATGAGTGGGGCTTTGAGCGCTGCTTTGACTTTATGCAGGCTGTTGGCAAGGGTTTTCTCACCGCCTATGCCCCGATAGTCAAAAGGCGTAAGCACACAGAATTTGGCGAACGGGAGCGCGACTTTCAGTTGTACCGCCGTGGCCGTTATGTGGAATTCAATCTGGTATACGATCGCGGCACCCTGTTTGGACTGCAGACCGGTGGCCGTACCGAGTCGATTCTGATGTCCATGCCACCCTTGGTGCGTTGGCAATATGCCTATGTACCCGAAGCCGGTACGGCTGAAGCCAAGCTATACGAGCATTATCTCAAACCAAGGGATTGGTTGGCCCTGGGCTGATCCTATTACTGGTTGCGCATGTGATCTGCCAGGGTGGCTATCGCCCGGTAGATTACCTGCCTGTGCTCGGGATTGGTTATGTGCTGCTCCAGCGCATAACGCATGCAAATCAGCCACTGATCCCGCAATTGCTCGTCGATGGCAAAGGGCATGTGTCTGGCCCGCAGGGCGGGGTGGCCATACTTTTGTTGGAACAGTTGTGGACCGCCGAGCCAACCGCTGAGGAATTCATACAGTTTTTGCTCCGACTGAGCCAGGGGGGCTCTATGCACAGCCAACAACTCGCGGGTATCGTCTCCCTGCTGCATGCGCTGATAGAAACTGTGGGCAATGGCCTTTAAGGTGTTATCACCGCCTATCATGTCATAGGCATTGGACTGCTTGGGATCCCTGTCGTCCTGATGGACGGTTTGGGATGCCGGCCTCCGGGGCAGCAATTTCTTAAACCAGTTCATTCACACGCTCACTGAAAAATGGGCGCCCAGTATAGCCAAAAGCCGATGAAAATTACTCCTTGTTCTGCCATTGCCCGCTTAAATGGGCTCGCGGTAGACTGACAGCACGAACCCATTCCCAAGTCAGCCCATGACAGACAAATACGCCGTATTCGGCAATCCCATCGCCCACAGCAAGTCACCGCAGATCCACGCTGCCTTTGCACAGCAAACCGGTGAAGACATAAGTTATCAAGCGATTCTGGCACCTAAGGATGGCTTTGGGGACTGCCTTGCCGACTTTATTGCCGCCGGGGGCAAGGGCGCCAATGTCACCCTGCCATTCAAGGAGCAGGCCTTTGCCCTGTGTGATGACCTCAGTGACGATGCTCGCTTGGCCGGTGCCGTTAATACCCTGGTTGTTGGTGCCGATGGGCGTTTGCAGGGTGAGAATACCGATGGCTTGGGTCTGGTCGCTGATCTGCGTCGTCAGCAGGTTGAGTTGCAGGGGGCCAGAGTGTTGCTGCTGGGGGCCGGTGGTGCCGCCAGAGGTGCGCTCGGGCCTCTGCTCAGGGCTGGCGCCCATATCAGCATCGGCAACCGAACCCACGCCAAGGCGCTTGAGTTGGCAGCCTTGTTCCCAGGTTCGCCAATAGTAGCGGTCGATGCCATGGCGGCAACCCGGGCTTTCGACTTGGTTATCAATTCCACTTCCGCCAGTTTACAGGGGGAGGTACCGCCGCTGGCGTCGGCGGCCATAGGCCCGGCAACCGTGTGTTATGACATGATGTATGGCAGTGGCTGCACCAGCTTTAATAGCTGGGCCAAACAACAAGGTGCCGCAAAGGTAATTGATGGCCTGGGCATGCTGGTGGGGCAGGCAGCCGAAAGCTTTGAGCTTTGGCGTGGTGTCAGGCCTGAGGTAGAGCCGGTACTGGCACTGCTCAGGCAACAGCTCAATCAGGGAGAAGCACAATGAACCAAAGCATCATTTTCACGGATTTGGTTGAGTGGTTGCCTGAGGTGCGGCAAGTTAGATTCATTGCCCAACAAAATGGTGTCAATATCGGCTGTTTGGTTGGCCTGCCACTATTAACCAAACTCAGCGGGACCCAGGCAGATGAAACCAATGCAATGCAGCTGTTTGAAGATGTGCGTTTTGATCTGGAAGATAAAGCCGAGTCGCTCATCGAAGACGAAGCCTTCGATGAGGAAGGGCAAATAAGGCTCTAATCTCAGGCCTGCTGGTTTTCGGCCAGGTATTCGTCTTTCAGGATCACATAGTTCAGTGCCGATTGCGGCAGGAACGCCAGTTCGGCTTCGGTCAAGGGGCGGGCTTGCTTTACCGGGCTGCCCACATAGAGATAACCACTCTCCAACACCTTGCCAGGTGGCACCAGTGAGCCCGCTCCCAGGATCACATCATCACTGACGACGGCGCCGTCCAATATGATGGCGCCCATACCAATCAAGACCCGGTTGCCCACGGTGCAACCGTGCAGCATGGCCTTGTGACCTATGGTGACATCGTCCCCTATCAACAGCGGATGGCCTTCTGGTTTGGCGGGTGTTTTGCGGGTTACATGCAAGACTGTGCCGTCCTGTATGCTGGTTCGTTTACCAATACGTATATGGTTCACGTCTCCGCGCGCGGCAACCATGGGCCAAACACTGGCATCATCACCCAGCTCTATATCTCCCACAAGGACACAAGCCTCATCTATATAAACCTTGGCACCCAGCTTGGGGGCGGTACCTTTGTACTTTCTCAATGAAGTAAACATGTAATTCTCACTAAAACGGGCATTTCGCCCATTATAATGCTGAAAAAATGACTGGTCAGGTCGTTTTTGCCGCAAATGGCGTGAAATTGGCATTTTTCTCAAAAAAGCCCTTGCGTAAAAAGTGCGGCCGCCTATAATGCGCATCCACTGACACGGCAGGCAGCGCAAGGCGCGGCGGCAGGTGAAAGTGGTCGGAGTGAAGCTCCGGCAGCGTCGAAAAAAGTTTTCAAAAACTGCTTGACGCCAAAACGGGGTTCTGTAGAATACGCAGCCCTGACCCGCTGAGAACTCGGTGGGATGCCCAAGCGGCACCGTTCTTTAACAAGTTATTAAGACAAGCAAATCTGTGTGGACACTCGCAGAGCTGATGACATCGACAACGATATTCATCAGTGAATGATGTCCATGCAAACATGCAGTTTGCGACTGTTTACAGTTGCAAAATCGACAGAATTCATTGAGCAGTTTGGCGCAAGCCAAACACCAAAACTTTTAATTGAAGAGTTTGATCATGGCTCAGATTGAACGCTGGCGGCAGGCCTAACACATGCAAGTCGAGCGGTAACACAAGGGAGCTTGCTCCTGAGGTGACGAGCGGCGGACGGGTGAGTAATGCCTGGGAACTTGCCCATTCGAGGGGGATAACAGTTGGAAACGACTGCTAATACCGCATACGCCCTACGGGGGAAAGCAGGGGAACTTCGGTCCTTGCGCGAATGGATAGGCCCAGGTGGGATTAGCTAGTTGGTGAGGTAAAGGCTCACCAAGGCGACGATCCCTAGCTGTTCTGAGAGGATGATCAGCCACACTGGGACTGAGACACGGCCCAGACTCCTACGGGAGGCAGCAGTGGGGAATATTGGACAATGGGGGAAACCCTGATCCAGCCATGCCGCGTGTGTGAAGAAGGCCTTCGGGTTGTAAAGCACTTTCAGTGGGGAGGAAAGGTTGTAGGTTAATACCCTATAGCTGTGACGTTACCCACAGAAGAAGCACCGGCTAACTCCGTGCCAGCAGCCGCGGTAATACGGAGGGTGCAAGCGTTAATCGGAATTACTGGGCGTAAAGCGTGCGCAGGCGGTTTGTTAAGCGAGATGTGAAAGCCCCGGGCTCAACCTGGGAATTGCATTTCGAACTGGCAAACTAGAGTCTTGTAGAGGGGGGTAGAATTCCAGGTGTAGCGGTGAAATGCGTAGAGATCTGGAGGAATACCGGTGGCGAAGGCGGCCCCCTGGACAAAGACTGACGCTCAGGCACGAAAGCGTGGGGAGCAAACAGGATTAGATACCCTGGTAGTCCACGCCGTAAACGATGTCTACTCGGAGTTTGGTGTCTTGAACACTGGGCTCTCAAGCTAACGCATTAAGTAGACCGCCTGGGGAGTACGGCCGCAAGGTTAAAACTCAAATGAATTGACGGGGGCCCGCACAAGCGGTGGAGCATGTGGTTTAATTCGATGCAACGCGAAGAACCTTACCTACTCTTGACATCCAGAGAACTTGGCAGAGATGCCTTGGTGCCTTCGGGAACTCTGAGACAGGTGCTGCATGGCTGTCGTCAGCTCGTGTTGTGAAATGTTGGGTTAAGTCCCGCAACGAGCGCAACCCTTATCCTTACTTGCCAGCGGGTCATGCCGGGAACTTTAGGGAGACTGCCGGTGATAAACCGGAGGAAGGTGGGGACGACGTCAAGTCATCATGGCCCTTACGAGTAGGGCTACACACGTGCTACAATGGTCAGTACAGAGGGTTGCGAAGCCGCGAGGTGGAGCTAATCCCATAAAGCTGGTCGTAGTCCGGATTGGAGTCTGCAACTCGACTCCATGAAGTCGGAATCGCTAGTAATCGTGGATCAGAATGCCACGGTGAATACGTTCCCGGGCCTTGTACACACCGCCCGTCACACCATGGGAGTGGGCTGCAAAAGAAGTGGGTAGCTTAACCTTCGGGGGGGCGCTCACCACTTTGTGGTTCATGACTGGGGTGAAGTCGTAACAAGGTAGCCCTAGGGGAACCTGGGGCTGGATCACCTCCTTACCTAAGCGATGCGTCGCACTGTTGAGTGTTCACACAGATAGGTTTGTCTTAAAACCTGCATTATCGAAAGATAATGTTGCTCTTTAACAATTTGGAAAGCTGATAGTAGAAACTGGACTTGTTCCAGTTAATACAAAAATTGAGTTCTCAAACACTTCAATCAAGTGTTTTGGGTATTCTTCAAGGCGGGTCCATTTCCTACCCTGGAAATGAGACCAAGTAAAACCAGCTGGTCGCAATGCGGCTCAGATGAGTGAAACTCATTTGGGTTGTATGGTTAAGCGACTAAGCGTATACGGTGGATGCCTTGGCAGTCAGAGGCGATGAAGGACGTAGTAACTTGCGAAAAGCGTTGGTGAGGTAGTAACAACCGTTATAGCCAGCGATGTCCGAATGGGGGAACCCGGCAGCATAAGCTGTCATCACTACATGAATACATAGTGTAGTGAGGCGAACGAGGGGAACTGAAACATCTAAGTACCCTTAGGAAAAGAAATCAACCGAGATTCCCTAAGTAGCGGCGAGCGAACGGGGATTAGCCCTTAAGTCTTTGGGGTGTTAGTGGAATGAGTTGGAAAGCTCAACGGTACAGGGTGATAGTCCCGTACACGACAACTAACCAGAGATGAAAACGAGTAAGGCGGCACACGTGATATGTTGTCTGAACATGGGGGGACCATCCTCCAAGGCTAAATACTCCTGACTGACCGATAGTGAACCAGTACCGTGAGGGAAAGGCGAAAAGAACCCCTGTGAGGGGAGTGAAATAGAACCTGAAACCGTATACGTACAAGCAGTGGGAGCGGTTCTTGAGACCGTGACTGCGTACCTTTTGTATAATGGGTCAGCGACTTACATTTAGTAGCGAGGTTAAGCGAATAGCGGAGCCGTAGGGAAACCGAGTGTTAACTGCGCGTTTAGTTGCTAGGTGTAGACCCGAAACCCGGTGATCTAGCCATGGGCAGGTTGAAGGTTGAGTAACATCAACTGGAGGACCGAACCGACTAATGTTGAAAAATTAGCGGATGACTTGTGGCTGGGGGTGAAAGGCCAATCAAACCGGGAGATATCTGGTTCTCCTCGAAAGCTATTTAGGTAGCGCCTCGGACGAACACCTTTGGGGGTAGAGCACTGTTAAGGCTAGGGGGTCATCCCGACTTACCAACCCTTTGCAAACTCCGAATACCAAAGAGTGCTATCCGGGAGACAGACGGCGGGTGCTAACGTCCGTCGTCAAAAGGGAAACAACCCAGACCGTCAGCTAAGGTCCCAAAGTAATTGCTAAGTGGGAAACGATGTGGGAAGGCTTAGACAGCTAGGATGTTGGCTTAGAAGCAGCCATCATTTAAAGAAAGCGTAATAGCTCACTAGTCGAGTCGGCCTGCGCGGAAGATGTAACGGGGCTAAGCAATTCACCGAAGCTACGGGTGTGCACGATAACGTGTACGCGGTAGAGGAGCGTTCTGTAAGCCGTTGAAGGTGAAGGGGTAACCCACACTGGAGGTATCAGAAGTGCGAATGCTGACATGAGTAACGATAAAGGGGGTGAAAAACCCCCTCGCCGAAAGACCAAGGGTTCCTGTCCAACGTTAATCGGGGCAGGGTGAGTCGACCCCTAAGGCGAGGCCGAAAGGCGTAGTCGATGGGAAACGGGTTAATATTCCCGTACTTCTGCTAACTGCGATGGAGAGACGGAGAAGGCTAGGCCAGCACGGCGTTGGTTGTCCGTGTTTAAGGTGGTAGGTGGTGTGCTTAGGCAAATCCGGGCACACATACACCGAGAGCTGATGACGAGGTGCTACGGCACTGAAGTGGTTGATGCCAGGCTTCCAGGAAAATCTTCTAAGCTTCAGGTTAGCAGGAATCGTACCCCAAACCGACACAGGTGGTCGGGTAGAGAATACCAAGGCGCTTGAGAGAACTCGGCTGAAGGAACTAGGCAAAATGGTACCGTAACTTCGGGAGAAGGTACGCTGCTGTTGGTGGAGGGACTTGCTCCCCGAGCTGACGGCAGTCGCAGATACCAGGTGGCTGCAACTGTTTATCAAAAACACAGCACTGTGCAAACTCGCAAGAGGAAGTATACGGTGTGACGCCTGCCCGGTGCCGGAAGGTTAATTGATTGGGTTATCGCAAGAGAAGCTCATGATCGAAGCCCCGGTAAACGGCGGCCGTAACTATAACGGTCCTAAGGTAGCGAAATTCCTTGTCGGGTAAGTTCCGACCTGCACGAATGGCGTAATGATGGCCACGCTGTCTCCAGCCGAGACTCAGTGAAGTTGAAATTGCGGTGAAGATGCCGTATACCCGCGGCTAGACGGAAAGACCCCGTGAACCTTTACTATAGCTTGGCACTGAACATTGACCCTACATGTGTAGGATAGGTGGGAGACTTTGAAGCGGGAACGCCAGTTCTCGTGGAGTCGTCCTTGAAATACCACCCTTGTAGTGTTGATGTTCTAACCTGGGCCCCTAATCGGGGTTAGGGACAGTGCCTGGTGGGTAGTTTGACTGGGGCGGTCTCCTCCCAAAGAGTAACGGAGGAGCACGAAGGTTGGCTAAGTACGGTCGGACATCGTACGGTTAGTGTAATGGCATAAGCCAGCTTAACTGCGAGACAGACACGTCGAGCAGGTACGAAAGTAGGTCATAGTGATCCGGTGGTTCTGAATGGAAGGGCCATCGCTCAACGGATAAAAGGTACTCCGGGGATAACAGGCTGATACCGCCCAAGAGTTCATATCGACGGCGGTGTTTGGCACCTCGATGTCGGCTCATCACATCCTGGGGCTGAAGTCGGTCCCAAGGGTATGGCTGTTCGCCATTTAAAGTGGTACGCGAGCTGGGTTCAGAACGTCGTGAGACAGTTCGGTCCCTATCTGCCGTGGGCGTTGGATGATTGAGGGGAGTTGCTCCTAGTACGAGAGGACCGGAGTGAACGAACCGCTGGTGTTCGGGTTGTCATGCCAATGGCATTGCCCGGTAGCTACGTTCGGAATCGATAACCGCTGAAAGCATCTAAGCGGGAAGCGAGCCCCAAGATGAGTCATCCCTTGGACCTAGAGTCCACATAAGAGCCGTTCGAGACCAGGACGTTGATAGGTCAGGTGTGTAAGCGTTGTGAGGCGTTGAGCTAACTGATACTAATGACTCGAGAGGCTTAACCATACAACCCAGATGGGTTTTACGTTTTGCTTGAAGTACCCAAACTTGATTGAAGTCGAGACTCAAGGCTCGTAAGAGCAGCAGCTTTCCAAATTACCTGATTGGCCTTCTCTCATAAGAGATGACAGCCGGTCAGAACAAATTTGTCTGGTGACAATAGCATTGTGGTCCCACCTGATCCCATTCCGAACTCAGAAGTGAAACGCAATCGCGCCGATGGTAGTGTGGGGTCTCCCCATGTGAGAGTAGGTCATCGCCAGACGCCTAATTCTGGTTTCCACTTTGAAAAGTGAAATCAAACAGAGTCGAAAAGGCCACCCAAAGCGGGTGGCCTTTTTTGCTTTGCTGTCTTCCAGGTGAAATCGGCTTTCAAAAGCGTGCTTCAGCTGGCAAAATTGCGTCGCCTGCATGGGCACTTGTACCTAATTGGTTATAATCAGGATGGCTGGATGGACTGTCGTTTAGGTTGTGGTGCTTGTTGTATTGCCCCGTCAATCACTACTCCCATACCCGGTATGCCCAAAGGCAAGCCTGCGGGTGTGCGCTGTATTCAATTGACGGACGATAATCTCTGTCGTTTGTTCGGAGCACCCGAACGCCCAAGGGTCTGTTTGGCGTTTTCGGCCACTGCTGATGTCTGCGGAACCTCTGCCGAGGAAGCTATCTGGCTGATCACATCCCTGGAACAACTCACGCAATGAATGGCAGGTGACCATGCAATTGACCCGTTATACAGATTATGGCATCAGGATCCTGATGTATATGGCGGTGCAGCCCGAACGCCAGGAGTTATTCCGCATTGCCGAAGTGACCAAGGTCTTTGAGCTTTCTCCAAACCATGTCTCCAAAATCATCCATCATTTGGGAAAAAGCGGCTATTTACAAACAGTCAGGGGAAAGGCTGGGGGGTTCAGATTGGCACGCCCCAGTGCAGACATCAATCTGGGGCAATTGGTTCGTACTCTGGAGCATTCGCTGGCACCGGTAGATTGTGCCAAACCCTACTGTATTTTGACCCCGGCTTGCCAATTACGTAATGTGCTGGGGGCCGCTGTAGCAGCCTATTTGGCTGTGCTTGATCGCCACAGCTTGGCCGACATAGTCAGCAACGGGGATGAGCTGATGAAATTGCTGCCGGATCCCACTATTTCAGTGCTGCAGTTGGGTTAGTTCCCTGCTTTTGCGCCAAAACCAAGGGCAGCAGTTGGGATGCTGGCATTAAGTTTATTCCCTCTTTGCTCAAGGACGGCAAGTTGGCCTTGAGAAACGCGACCGTAGTCGGATGGGGGTGAGCTATGGCAACCGTCATACCCGGTCCCTTGCTCAACTCCAGCAGTTGCCTGAATTGTCTTTCCAATCCCTTATGACTGATGTCGTTATCCAGGAACAACTGACGCCTGAGTGACGGCACTCCCCGTTGCTCGGCCATCTCTTCGCCACGGCTGAATTTGGTGGTGGCGCTGTCGATAAAATAGAGCTCACGACTTTTCAGCATTTCCATTAGCCAGGACATGGGGGCAGGCAACTGGGTTAACAAGCTGCCCATATGGTTATTGACCCCTTTGATATAGGGCACACTGTCCATGGCCTGGGCCACTTGTTGCTTGAATTGGCTTTCTGACATCTGATTGGTCAGTCCGCCCGGGCCGAGCGTATCGCCATTGAGTGCCTGCATTGGCAGGTGCAACATAATTTCGTGGCCCTTTTGATGGCCTTGTTGAGCCAATTTCTTACCCAAAGGGGTATGGGGCAGCACCGAAAGTGTCACTTCGGGAGGGAGGCTTAACACCGCCGTGTCGGTCTGACGATAGCCTATATCATCGATAATGATGGCCAATTGCCCGGCATGGACTGAGGTCAAGCTTGTCGCAAGCAACAAGAAAACGAATATTAAGCGCACGAAGTAATAGCTTGTGATTATTTATGATTTGTAATCAATGCTATTGCCGAATCCAAGCCGAGGTCAACCTTTGTATCCTTATTGTTTAGAGATAAAAGTGGGCTTGGCTGTTCGCTGATGCTGATATCCGGCTCAATCCCTTTGGCGTGGATGTCGCGGCCATTGGGAGTGTTGTACCTGGCTATGGTCAGTTTAATCGCGCTGTCCGTTCCCAGGGTCGGGATCAGGCTTTGTACCGTGCCCTTGCCGAAACTGGTTTCGCCTATCAGGGTGGCGCGACCATTGTCCTGTAAAGCCGCTGCCAATACTTCGGCAGCCGAGGCCGAACCTTTGTTGATTAACACCATGATCGGGATGTTGCCGACCATGGTCTGCGGCGAGGCAAAATAGTCGGAATTGGCGTCGAAGAAACGTCCTTCGGTGGACACTATTCTGCCCTTGGCCAGAAAGAGATCCGCAATCTTGATGGCCTGGTCCAATAACCCGCCGGGATTGTTGCGTAAATCCAGTATTAACCCGCTCATGGCTTGACCCCGCCATTGCCGCAGTTGGGCCATCATGTCTTCGGCAGTGTTGTCCTGAAAGCTGCTGAGCCTGATGTAACCAATGCCGTCGCTCAACCATTTTCCTTCCACCGATTTCACCTGAATTGTTTCAGGTGTCAGGGTTACGGCGAAAGTCTGATCATCATTGTTGTGTTGCAGTTCCAGGTCCAACGCCAGGTTGTTGATGCTGTGGTAACGAATTTCCGACAGGGCAATATTGAGATCCAGGCTGCTGACCAACTTGTCATTGATCTTCAGTATCCGATCGCCGGCTAATATCCCGGCTCTTGCTGCCGGGGAGTTGGGAAAGGGGGCAATAATGTTGAGTTGTTCGCTATTGCCGGACGCCACTTCGAAACCAAAGCCGTAATATTCACCGTGGTTGGCGTCGCGTAAATTGATGAGTTGTTGCCTGTCCAGATATCCCGAATAGGGATCCAGATGATCAAATATGCCCTTGATGGCTGCCTGGATCAGCTCGTCCCTGTCGACCTGATTAACGTAGTAGGTTTCCACCGTATCCATGATGTCCAGTAACAAGGGATAGTTGTACTGGCTGCCGAACGACTTAACCTGTTCCTGTCCGGTAAGGCTGATGGACAGGCCCAAGGTCAATCCCAGGACCAGGGCGCCAAGGTAACGTAACAGTTGTGACATGGGGGCCCCCTTCGACTGGCGGGGCGCGCTTTACCGACGACAATATCCCGCCGGATCGACGGCTTGCCCCTTATGCCTTATTTCGAAGTATAGGCCAGGCTCGGTTTGTCCACCCGAACGTCCAACCAGTGCGATGGCGTCGCCCGTCTGAACGGTATCACCGGCTTCCTTGAGCAGTGCCTGGGCGTGGCCATAAAGGCTCATGTAACCCTCGCCGTGATCCACCACCATGACCATACCGAAGCCACGCAGCCAGTCGGCAAAGATCACTTTACCCGGCGCAATGGCAAACACATTTTGGCCTTCGGGGGCGGCGAGCATGACGCCCTTCCACTTGATTTGGCCCGAGCGGGTACTGCCGTAGGAGACATTCAGCGCGCCCTTGGTGGGCCAGCCCAGTTTGCCCCTCTGGCTCGCCAGCCCCTTCATGGACGGGCTTTCCTTGGCGGTGCGAAGGGCTTCTTCCACCACGCGCTTGAGGCTGGCCTCTTCGATTTGCAGCTGCTCAAGTTCGGCACCGCGCTCAGACAGGGTCTTTTGCAGCTCATTCAGCGTCAGCTGACGCTGACTTTGCTCGGCGCCCAGGCGTTTGGCCTGGTCTTTTTGCTCGACTATCAGGCGCTCCAGGCGGGACTGTTCATCCAATTGCTGGCTGCGCACCTGCTGCAGTTCGTCCAGAGTCAGTTTCAGCTGGTCTATGGCCTTGATGCGGGCCTTGTTGAGGTATTGATAATAGGCCAGCATCCGCTCGATCGTCGCCGGACTCTGCTGATTGAGCAGCATCTTACTGTAATCGTGGCTGCCGGCGAGATAGGCGCTGGCCAGTTGCTTAGACAGGCTTTGTTGCTGGCTTTGTTTAAGGCGTTCCAGTTGCTCGCTGCGTTGCTTCAGCTGTTGCAGCTTGGCGCTCACCTTGGCCGATTCACCCTGGGTGCGGTTAATGGCACCTGCGGCATCGGCGATGGCCTTCTCATCCTGCTTCAACAGGGCAACCAGGCGCTCCCGTTGCTTGCCGGTGCTCTTGAGGGCACTTTGCTGTTGGCTGATCTGTGCCTGTATGGCTTTCAGCTCAGACTGCCGCCGCTCCAGATCCGCGGCCTGGAGGGGCAGTGACAATACAAGAAAGCCAGCAAGTATGCCGGCTTTCGACCAACGCAAAGTGCTCAAGTGTCTTGGTTACTCTTTGATAGTGATTAAGGGCTTGCCGGTCATTTCTGCCGGAATTTCCTGTCCCATCAGCGCCAACATGGTGGGGGCCACATCGCTCAGGCGACCGCCGCTGGCAATTTCAGCATCCCGGCCCACATAGATAAAGGGCACCAATTCGCTGGTATGGGCAGTATGGGCCTGGCCAGTGCTGGGGTCCTGCATCTGCTCGGCATTACCGTGGTCTGCAGTGATCAGGCATTCGCCACCCACCTTGGCCAGGGCATCAATCACCCGTCCCAGACAGGCATCGACCGCTTCACAGGCTTTGACCGCGGCATCGAAGTTGCCGGTGTGACCCACCATGTCGCCGTTGGGATAGTTACAGATAATGACATCATACTTAGCAGATTCAATAGCTTCTACCAGTTTATCTGTCAGTTCGGCGGAACTCATCTCCGGCTGCAGGTCGTAGGTTGCCACCTTGGGAGAATTGATCAGTATCCTGTCTTCCCCTTCGAATGGTTGCTCCTTGCCGCCGTTAAAGAAGAAGGTGACATGGGCATATTTCTCGGTTTCGGAGATCCGCAACTGGGTCATGCCGCGGTTCTGCAGCACTTCACCCAGGGTGTTGACCAGATCTTCTGATGGAAATGCCACGGGTGCCTTAATGTCGGCAGCGTATTCGGTCAGCATCACGAAGTTCAGCTTGGGCGTATGTTGACGCACAAAACCGTCAAAATCGGCATTGATGAAGCTGCGGCTGATTTGGCGGGCGCGATCGGCACGGAAGTTCATGAAAATCAGTGCATCACCGTCCTTCATCACAGCGGCTGACTCACCCTCTGGCACTATGGCTGAGGCTGCAACAAACTCGTCATTTTCATCACGACCATAGGCCGCCTCCAGTGCGGTGACCGCATTGGTGAATTCGAATTTGCCCTTGCCCTGAGTTAACAACTCATAGGCCTGAGACACGCGGTCCCAGCGGTTATCGCGGTCCATGGCGTAATAGCGACCGACGATGGAGGCAATGCGACCTGTGCCCAGCTCGGCAAACAGCTCATTGAAATGGGCCAGACTGCTCTTGGCGCTGCGCGGCGGCGTGTCTCGGCCGTCGAGGAAGGCATGCAGGAACACCTGATTGGCACCTCGGGCCACGGCCATGCGGCACATGGCTTCGATGTGCTCTTCGTGGCTGTGTACGCCACCGGGCGACAACAGGCCCATAATGTGCACGGCGCCGTTGGCGGCAATGGCGGCATCTACCGCCTGGCACAGGGCCGGATTGTGTTCAAACTCGCCATCGCTGATGGCCTTGGAGATGCGGGTCAGCTCCTGGTAGACCACACGGCCTGAACCCAGGTTGATGTGGCCTACTTCGGAGTTGCCCATTTGACCGTCGGGGAGACCGACGTCAAAGCCGGAACCGGAAATCAACCCATGGGGGCGAGTGGCATTGAGCTGGTCCAGAACCGGGGTGTTAGCGTGAAAAATCGCATTGCTGGCGGTGTCTTCACGGTAACCCCAGCCATCCAGGATCAATAATGCCAGAGGACGTTTTGCTGTCATGGTGGTGTACCTTCAAGATTGAGAAAGTTATAGAAGCGTCAGAATCGGAAATTGCTCAAATACTACTACGACTGCCGGGGTGGGACAAAGGCATTTGCCCCTAATGCGAGCGCGGACGGCTTTTGTGACGCCGACGGGGTTTGCCCGGGTGCGGGATGCTGCATTCTGCCATGTCGGTGGTATACTCTGAGCCCTCAATTGTTATTGGACAGCGACCTTAATTAACATCATGCAAGAATATATCGAGTTTTTTCGCAGCAACCCCATGTTGAGTCTGGCCTGGGCCGGTTTGTTTATGGCGCTGATCGTCAGCGTATTCAAATCAGTCACTTCCAAGGTCAAAAACATCAGCCATCAGGAGCTGGTGCAGTTGGTCAATAAGCAAGGGGCCAAGGTAGTGGATGTGCGCGGTAAAGAGGATTTCCGTAAAGGCCACATAGTAGATGCACTTAACATCAGCATGGCTGAGATTAAAAATAATCAACTCTCCGCCCTTGAAAGCGCCAAGACCAGCCCCATTATATTGGTATGCAACGCTGGCATGACCTCATCTCAAGCGGCTCAGCTTTTGGTTAAACAAGGTTTTGAGCAAGTGTTTAATCTCAAGGGTGGTATGGGTGACTGGCAGGCAGCCAATATGCCTGTTTCAAAAAGCAAAAGATAAGCGGTCGGCGATGGGTTCCTGGTTTAAACGGCGGTTCCCATTCGGCATTCGGATCCTGTGATCGGCAAAGGGCTAAGCGGTTTTTTGGCGGACGAGATCAAACACCCGGGATGGTTTGAGTTCCAAAGGATTTCAGGCAGTCGGGCCCAAAATTACTGGCTTTCAATGAAAAAGCCGATTCAACTTTTTGATAGGTAGGAAATTATGGCTGAAGTAGCAAATAACGAACAACAAGCCCCACAGTTCAACATCCAGCGCGTTTACACCAAGGACATGTCTTTCGAAACGCCAAACAGCCCTGGCGTATTCCAGAAGGAATGGAGCCCAGAGGTGAAGCTGGATCTGGATACCCGCAGCACCAAGTTGGCCGATGACGTATATGAAGTCGTGTTGTCTGTGACCGTGACTGCCAAGAACGGTGACGAAACTGCCTTCCTGTGTGAAGTTCAACAAGCCGGTATCTTCTCCATCAGCGGCCTGAGCGAGCCACAACTGGCTCACTCTCTGGGTGCCTATTGCCCCAACATCCTGTTCCCATATGCCCGCGAGACAGTGGCCAGCCTGGTTGCCCGTGGTACCTTCCCACAGCTGAACCTGGCCCCGGTTAACTTCGATGCCCTGTTTGCCCAGTATGTGCAACAGCGTGTATCTGCAGAAGCTCCGGCCGAAGAAGCAAACGCGTAACGCAAATGAAAGACACTGCCGATATCACGGTACTGGGGGCGGGCTCTTATGGCACCGCCCTTGCCATTTCTCTGGCCAGTAACGGACACAAGACCCTGCTTTGGGGCCATGATCCCGCTCATGTGGCACGCCTGCAGCAGGCGCGCTGTAACGAAACCTTCCTTCCCGGTATCGCTTTCCCCGATTGCCTGCAGTTGGAGGCGGATCTCGGCAAGGCTCTGCAAGCCAGCCACAATGTGTTGGTGGTGGTGCCAAGCCATGTGTTTGGCAACGTGCTGACCCAGGCCAAGCCTTTACTGCGCAGCGATGCCCGCATCGTCTGGGCCACCAAGGGATTGGAGCCGGAAACCGGTCGACTGTTGCAGGACGTGGCCCGGGATATTCTCGGCGATGCTTTCCCCCTGGCGGTACTGTCGGGGCCGACCTTTGCCAAGGAGCTGGCCGCAGGTCTGCCGACCGCGATATCCGTGGCTGGTACCGATCCGGTATTTACCCAGGATTTGGTGGAGCTGTTACACAGCCCCAAACGGTTGCGGGTTTATGCCAACGATGATTTTATCGGTCTGCAATTGGGCGGCGCGGTTAAGAATGTGATCGCCATTGGCGCGGGCATGTCCGATGGTATCGGCTTTGGTGCCAATGCCCGTACCGCGCTGATCACCCGGGGGCTGGTAGAACTGAGCCGTTTGGGCGAAGCTTTGGGGGCCCAAAGCGCCACCTTTATGGGCATGGCCGGTCTTGGTGATCTGGTGCTGACCTGTACCGATAACCAATCCCGCAATCGCCGCTTTGGTTTGGCATTGGGCAAGGGCTCTGATGTTATGACGGCGCAGGCCGAGATAGGTCAGGTGGTTGAGGGTTACCGCAACACCAAAGAAGTTTATACCCTGGCCCATCGCCTGGGGGTAGAAATGCCGATTACCGAGCAAATCTATCAGGTCCTGTATGAGGATAAATCCCCGTTGGAGGCGGCCAAGGAGCTGCTGGCCAGGGAGAAAAAGTCCGAAACCAAGGCCGAATAAAAGCCGCTCGACAGGGGAAAAAGGATGCTAAAATAGCGTCCTTTTTTATGGCCTTTTGTTGAGGCCCTGTGGTCCATTTGCCGGGAAATCCAATGTCAGCAGTCAAACATCATCAGGTCATCATCATAGGCGCAGGCGCTGCCGGATTGATGTGTGCGCTTACCGCCGGTTATCGTGGCCGCGATGTGCTCTTGCTCGACAATGCCAAGCAGTTGGGACGCAAGATCCTTATCAGCGGCGGTGGTCGCTGTAACTTCACCAATCTCAATATTGAACCCGCGGCATACCTGTGCCGCAATCCTCACTTCTGCAAGTCGGCCCTGGCGCGTTTTACCCAGTGGGACTTTATCGCCATGGTGGAGCGTCACGGCATCGCCTTTCACGAAAAGACCCTGGGCCAGTTGTTCTGTGATGACTCGGCCAAGGACATAGTGGACATGCTGACCACAGAATGCGACTGGGCCGGGGTCAAGATTCAGTTGCGTACCGAGATCCTGAATGTGCAGGCGCAGGAGGGCGGTTACCTGCTGCACACCAGTCAGGGAGACCTGAGCTGTGAGTCCTTGGTGATTGCCACCGGGGGCCTGTCCATGCCCAAGCTGGGAGCCACCCCCTTCGGTCTGCAATTGGCGCAGCAGTTTGGTTTGAACGTCCTGCCCACCTGTGCCGGCCTGGTGCCTTTTACCCTGCAACCCCAGGACAAGGCCAACTTCGAACAATTGTCCGGCATCAGTCTGCCTGTGGTGGCCACGGCCCAATGTGGAAAGTCCTTCCGCGAGGCGTTGCTGTTTACCCACAGGGGACTCAGCGGTCCGGCGGTATTGCAGATCTCATCCTATTGGAAGCCGGGTGAAAGCATCAGCTTCAACCTGTTACCGGACACGGACCTGACATCCTGGCTAAAGGAGCAGTGTGCCGAGTCCCCCAAACTCAGCCTGCGCAACGCCATGGCCAGACTCTTGCCCAAGCGCTTGGTGGAGGTACTGCAGGAGATGGGGGCGCTGCCGGACAAGGCTTTGAACCAGCTGGGTAAGGCGGAGATTGAATCCCTGCAACAGTATTTCAGCGATTGGCGCATTCAACCCGGCGGCACCGAGGGCTATCGTACCGCTGAAGTTACCCTGGGCGGGGTCGACACAGATGAACTGTCGTCAAAAACCATGGAAGCGCGCAAACAACCCGGACTCTACTTCATCGGCGAAGTGGTGGATGTCAGCGGTTGGCTGGGAGGGTACAACTTCCAATGGGCCTGGAGTTCGGGCTACGCCGCCGGCGAGGTGGTCTGATACTGTTCATGGCCCTTCGGGGCCATTTTTGTCACCAAGCAGCCAAAATCGGGAAAGCAGCTACACTTCCACTATCTGTATCAGTCATTAATGGAAGAATGGCCGCATAACCGTGGCCTCAGGGGCAATCATGGACGAACTCCAGACAGTTTTGATAGTTGATGATGTGCGCACCAATAACCTGGTCATGGCCCAATGCCTCAAGGGGTTGTACCAGATCCGCGAGGCCAGTAATGGCCACGACTGTCTGCGTGAAGCCCGCCGCTACCCTCTACCTTCTTTGATCCTGCTGGATGTGATCATGCCCGTGCTTGATGGGTACGAGGTGTGCCGACTGCTAAAGTCCGATCCCGTGACAGCGGATATTCCGGTCATTTTTGTTACCGCCAAGGATGCCGATGAGGATGAACAGAAGGGATTGGAGCTGGGGGCCGTTGATTACATTACCAAACCCATAAGGCCGGCCATAGTTCGGGCTCGGGTGTCGACCCATGTGCAGCTCAAACAGCACAGGGACAAGCTGCAATTTATGGCGCTGCACGATCAGCTGACCGGACTCTATAACCGCCGTTACTTTCAGGAAAGCGCCGAACAGCGGCTGGCCAAGGTGTGCCGCAACACCAGCCATTTGTCTGTGGTCATGATCGATGTCGACCATTTCAAAAAGATCAATGACGAGCACGGTCATGACAAGGGTGACTTGGTGCTGCAACAACTGGCCGCCTTGCTGAAGGCCAATACCCGTCGCGAGGACGTGGTGGCCAGGATCGGGGGCGAGGAGTTCGTCATCTTGATGGACTGCGCCCTGGAGGCCGCAACTTATCGCAGTCAAAGGTTGCTGCATTTGATTGTGGACATGTGTCCCGCAGGACTCAAGATCAGCTGTAGTCTGGGGGTCGTGCAGGCCAATGCCAAACATCCGGACTTTTCATACTGGTTGAAACGCGCCGACCAGGCCGTATACCAGGCCAAATCCCGAGGGCGCAATTGCGTGGTCGTTGCAGGGGATGAGACATCCGTGCTGCTTGAGGAGCCATCCCTGTGAAGCGGCTATGGCTGTTGCTTACCCTGTGCTGGCTGGCCGCCTGTGGCGGGCAGCCGGCCACCAAGGTCGTGATTGCCATCAATCCCTGGCCCGGTTATGAGTTGCTGTATCTGGCACAGCAGCAGGGCTACTTTGCCGAAGAAGGGCTGCGGCTGGAATTGGTGCAGGTGGCCAGTCTGTCGGACGCCCAGCGAGCCTACCTTGCCGGTGGTGTGGATGGGTTCACCGGCACTCTCATCGAAGCGGTGCAGGTGGCCATGCTTGGCGGCAAGCCACTGAAGATTGCCTTGCTGGCCGATTATTCCGCCGGTGCGGATCTGATAGTTGCACCGGAGCACTTTACCTCTATGACTCAGCTAAAAGGCAGGACCCTAGGGTGCGAAGTCAGTTCTCTGGGTATCTATTTTCTGGCCCGGGCGCTGATGGCCAATGGTATGACCCTGGATGACGTTAAGGTGATCAATGTCGAGCAGGGCGATGGTAATCGCCAATTGGCGGCGGGAACCATAGACGCCATGGTCACCTACCCGCCGTATTCCATTGCCTTACTCAAACATGAAGGCATGCAGCAATTATTCTCGACCCGGGAAATTCCCGGTGAGGTGCTGGACATAGTGTCTGTGTCCGAGAGCTTGCTGCGGCGTGAGCCGGATTTCCCGGCCAAGTTGCAAAATGTCTGGCAAAAAGTGCTGGAATATCACATGCGCCACCCGGAGGAAGCCAACGCTCTGATGGCCCGGCGCGAAGGTATCAGTGCTGCCGAGTTTAATGCCTCCCTGAATGGTTTGGCCTTGCTGACAAGGGAGGCGCAGCAGCAGCTGTTGGCCGATAGGGAGCGTCTCAGCGGGATGCTTGACTCTGTATGTGACACCCTGACACGGATCCAGGCCGTTAGCGGGACCTGTGACAAGCTGCCGTATCTCTTTATTGGAGGGGCGAGCCAATGATGTCCTTGATGCCGCGGGAAAGCATCGCCTACAAGCTTAACCTCGCGACCCTGTTCTGTGCCTTGCTGGTGTGCCTGCTTGTCAGCCTCTATTACCTGAGCGAGGTCGATAAGCGCATTCGCAGTCAGGCTGATTTTGAACTCACGGATCTGGTGGGGGCGCTTAATTTGGCGCTGGAAACCCAGGCCGATCAAGCCAATATGCAAAGGGTTGCCGGCGCATTGGCCGCCCGCAGCAGCATATTCCAACTGTCTATCATCAATGCCGACACCCTGGAGATAGTGGCCGACAATCATATCCAGCATCAGGGCCAGCCCATGGAGCGGGTGTTGGATGGCGACAGCCAGGGATTGGTGCGTAGCGTCACGGGCGAGGCTTCCGGTCAGCAGCGCTATTCGAAAGAGGGTCAGATATTTCAGGCGGTATTGGTGTATCTCATCTCACCCGAAGTGCAGCGTCTGCGGCCCTACGTGGTGTTTATCGGCTACGATCCGGAGCCGATCCGCAGCGAAGCCATGGAAGAGCTGGTGGACTACATTGCCATCCAGCTGCTGGGCTTTGCGCTCCTGTTGTTGATAAACCTCTACACCCAGCGCAAGTATGTACTTAAACCCATAGGTCGGATTGCATCGCAGATCGCCGCCCATGGCACAGAGCATACCCTCAGTCTGGACAACAAGGATGAATTTGGTCTGCTGGTGGAAAGTTATAACGCCGCAATTCGTGAGCGGTTGCAACAGCAGCAGGAGCTGGAGGACTCCCGCCGCTATATCGACAGCGTGATCAACGTTATTCCGGTGCAATTGGCCTACGTGGATGCCGAGCGGCGCTACCGTTTTATCAACAGTCGCTATCTGCAGCTGTTGCAGAAAACCGAAGACGAAGTGCTGGGCAAAAAGGTGGCCGAGGTCTTGCCACCTGAGCTGGAAGATACGGTGCGGCCACATCAGTTGCAGGCCTTGGCAGGGCGCAGACAAGAGTTCGAGACCGAGTCGACCAATGAACAGGGGGAAACCCAGTTCGTACAGGTGACCTACATGCCGGATGTGGACGCCAGCGGCACTGTGGTTGGTTTCTTTTCCTGTATCGAAGATCTCACCGCCATCAAGCTTAACGAACTCAAGATAGAAAACTATGCCAGGGAGCTGGAGTTCCATAACCTGGCCCTGTCCGAGGCCAGCGAGAAGGCCGAGTCGGCCGCCCGGGCCAAGGCGGACTTCCTAGCCTGCATGAGCCATGAGATCCGCACGCCCATGAATGGGGTCATAGGCATACTCAGTCTTTTGGCGCGCACCGAACTGTCGGCGCAGCAACAGCACTATGTGGATGTCGCCTCATCGAGCGCAGAGTCACTCCTGAGCCTGCTCAATGACATATTGGATTTTTCCAAGATTGAGTCGGGGAAATTTGAAATCGAAACCCTGCGTTTTGACCTGATCCAATTGTTGGACGAATTTGTTCAGCCCATGGCCCTCAAGGCCGAAGAAAAAAGGCTGCACCTCTTGCTTGATATCACCGCCGTTGGTCACCGCTGGTTGCTTGGCGACCCCGGGCGCCTGCGGCAGGTACTGTTTAACCTGGTGGGCAACGCCATAAAGTTTACCCAGGCGGGCTGGATAGCCATCCGGGTCAGCAGCGAGGCGGAAACGGACAAGCAAGTCCGGATCAGGATAGCCATAGAAGATACCGGCATAGGCATACCCGCAGCCAAGCTGGCCCAGTTGTTTAATCCCTTCACCCAGGCCGACAGCTCTACCACCCGCCACTTTGGCGGCACCGGCCTGGGGTTGTCCATTGCCAGGCGACTGTGTGAGTTGATGCAGGGGGACATTCGCGCCAGCAGTGTCGAACACGTGGGCAGCACCTTCGAATTCAATGTGCTGTTGACGGTGAGCGAAACGCCTGCCGACAGGCATTGGCCCCCCGAATTGCAGGGGAGACTGTTGCTGCTTGGGGGAGATTGCGGGGCCAACGAGACAGTGCTGGCGGAGTTGCTGCAATCCTGGGGCGCCGACGTTAAGGTGTTGCCGGGCAGGCAAACCGTGGCGGCCAGCCCCGAACTGAGCCGCGCCGAGGGCTTGATCTACAGCCTGCCTCCCCAGAGTCCGGTCACCGAAGAAATACAGTGGCTGACTTCTCTGGCCTGTGGTCAGACAGCCAAGAGCCTGGCTGTGGTGTCTCACGAGCAGCATTTGCAGTTGTTGCCTACCGCCAACAAAGATTCCGTGGCGGTACTGTGCAGGCCCTTGTCCCTGTTCGCGTTGATGGCCTGGTTGGCGCTGGAGGAGCTGCCGGAATCACAGCAGGACAGTGGCAATGACGATATTCCCGTGGTCGCCGGTCACCCCAGGGTGCTGTTGGTGGAGGACAACAGGGTCAATCAGATGGTGGCCATGGGCTTGCTGCATGAGTTGGGACTGGAGGCCGATCTGGCTGCCAACGGTCTGGAGGCGCTCGACAAACTGCAACTGAGCAACGAGGGGCACTTCCAGGCGGTGTTGATGGATTGCCTGATGCCGGCCATGGACGGTTATCAGACCACTGCGATGATCCGCCGTGGAGAGGTGGGCGAACACTGGCGCCATATTCCGATCATTGCCATGACCGCCAACGCCATGAAGGGCGACCGCGAACACTGTCTGGAGTCGGGTATGGACGACTACATCTGCAAACCGCTGATTATGTCGGTCGTGCGTCAGGTTCTGAGCCGTTGGCTTGGTGGTATGCCTTTACCCAAGGCCGCCGAATCTGCCGCCCCCCAGACCCGGGCAGGGGCCCTGTTTGACCGGGAGGCCATGCTCAAGCTGATGTCCGGAGACCCGGGCCTGCTCAATGAGATATTGGCGGTCTTCGTTGATGAAATGCGTCATCACAGGGCGGCCTTTCTCCAGGCGATGGACGATCAGGATTTTCCCGGCATTCGAGCCAGCGCCCATTCGATCAAGGGGGCCGCCGCCAATTTGGGCATGACTCCCCTGGCCAATATGGCCAGACGCATGGAGGTGGCCGCCAGGGAAAGGCAACGGGACATACTGTCCCTGGCCCAGGACGAGTTTCTGCAGATCCTGGATGACACCCTGGTGGCATGCCGGTGTCAGGAAGACAGGGTGTGAGCCGGCGCGCCGATTTCAAGCTTGTCACCTTCGGCCCGGGTCAAAGTGTGGTATGTTAACGGCCTAGAATCCCTAGTTTTTACTGCCAAAAGGAATCATGCCATGGCCACAGCCAGAATCGGTATAGTCACAGTCAGCGACCGCGCCAGCGCAGGGGTGTATGAAGACCTCTCCGGCAAGGCGATCATCGATACCCTGGGCCAATACCTGACCTCGCCCTGGGAGCCGGTATACAGGCTGATCCCCGATGAGCAGGTGGAGATTGAACGGACCCTGATCGAGTTGGCCGACAATGAAGCCTGCTGTCTGATAGTGACCACGGGGGGCACAGGGCCCGCCAAACGTGATGTGACCCCTGAGGCCACCGAGGCCGTGTGCCACCGCATGATGCCGGGTTTCGGCGAGCTGATGCGCGCCGAGTCGCTCAAGTTCGTGCCCACGGCCATTTTATCGCGCCAGACCGCCGGTCTGCGTGATGACACCCTGATAGTCAACCTGCCGGGCAAACCCAAATCCATTCGTGAATGTCTGGATGCCGTGTTTCCAGCCATTCCCTATTGCATCGACCTGATGGAAGGGCCTTATCTGGAATGCAACGAGGACGTCATCAAGGCCTTCAGACCCAAGAAATGACCTTGCTGCGGATCCTGTGCGTACTGTTGTTGTTGGCTTTGGGCGGCTGTTCTTCCGCACCTGAGCCACAGACTCCTGCTCCTGAACCTGCCAGGGCGGCTCCCGGGATCCCCAGGGACAGCCTGCTGGCTTTGTACCGCGAGTGGCAGGGTACGCCCTATCGCCTTGGCGGCAGTGACAGGCGGGGCATGGATTGCTCGGCCCTGATACAACTGGCCTATCAAAGCACCCAAGCCCTGGCATTGCCCCGCACCGTTGCCGAGCAGGCCAGACTGGGTCGGCCTGTGTCCTTGGCCGAGGTGGTGCCGGGGGATCTGTTGTTTTTCAAAACAGGTCGGCGTCAGCAACATGTGGCCATCGCCCTGGGCGAGCGACGTTTCCTGCACGTGTCCACCAGTCAGGGGGTGATTATTTCCACCCTCGACAATCCCTTCTGGGCGACGGCCCTGTTACAGGCCCGCCGACTCCTCTGACCTAAGCCCAAGTGCCAACTCTCGTTTGGCATGCTAAGGTGATTTGCTGTATACCCGTCTCAAATCAACGCGATAAGGACATGCATCATGACAGTTAAGCGTAAATTAGGCCTGCTGGGCGCCCTGGCTGCCCTTGGGATCAGCACCGCAGTTTGGGCGGCACCCACCTTTATCAACATACTCACGGGTGGCACCAGCGGGGTCTATTACCCCATAGGCGTGGCCCTGTCGCAGATTTATGGCAAGGACATCGAGGGCGCCAAGACCTCGGTGCAGGCCACCAAGGCGTCGGTGGAAAACCTGAATCTGCTGCAGGCAGGTCGGGGCGAACTGGCGTTGGCGCTGGGGGATTCGGTGTCCGCAGCCTGGAAGGGTGACCTGGATGCCGGCTTCAAGGCACCCCTGGACAGGCTCAGAGCCATAGGCGCTGCTTATCCCAACTACATTCAGCTGGTGGCCAACAAGGATGCCGGCATCAAAACGCTGGCGGATCTCAAGGGTAAGCGCATTTCTGTCGGCGCACCCAAATCCGGTACCGAACTCAATGCCCGTGCCATCCTGGCCGCCGCCGGTCTGAGTTATCAGGACATGGGCAAGGTGGAATTTCTGCCCTATGCCGAGTCGGTTGAGCTGATTAAGAACCGCCAGCTCGATGCCACCCTGCAATCCTCCGGCCTGGGCATGGCGGCCATTCGCGATCTCGCCGCCACCATGCCGATTAACTTTGTTGAGATCCCGGCAGAGGTGATCGCCAAGATAGGCAATGCCGCCTATCAGCCCGGCATCATCCCGGCCAACACCTATGAAGGCCAGTATGCCGAGGTGCACACGGTTGCCATCCTGAATTTGTTTATCAGCCACGCCAGGGTCAGCGATGACACCGCCTATCAGATGACCAAGTTGCTGTACCAAAACCTGGAGCGTCTGGGCAATGCCCATGCCGCGGCCAAGGCCATAGATCCCAGGAGCGCCGCCCATAATCTGCCGCTGCCCTTGCATCCCGGGGCCGAGCGCTTCTTCCGCGAAGCGGGCCTGCTCTGATTTTCAAAAAAGGGCCCCGATTGGGGCCCGCAGGAGAGCCAATGACCGACTCCCAACGGGGACTGGAAGCCGCGACCGGGGATTGGCCCAGGGCGCTGTTTGCAGTCGCCCTGCTGTTTTCCAGTTTTCAAATCATCACCGCCGCTTTTCATCCTGTGTCGACCCAGGTGCTGCGCTCGGTGCACGTGGGCTTTTTATTGTTGCTGGTGTTTATCAGCTTTCCGACCCTGGGCAAGGGCCGTCCCTGGCCGCCCTTGGGCTGGCTGCTGGGCTTGCTGGGCATGGGCACGGCCGCCTACCAATGGATCTTCGAGGCCGAGCTTATTCAGCGCTCCGGTGAGCTGACCGACATGGACATGTATGTGGGTATTGCCCTGATAGTGCTGGTGTTTGAGGCTGCTCGGAGGGTGATGGGACCGGCACTGCCGCTCATCTGTGGCCTGTTCCTGGCCTATGGTCTGCTTGGACAGTATCTGCCCGGCGATCTGATGCACAGGGGTTACGGTCTCGACCAGATAGTGAACCAGCTGTCCTTTGGCACCGAGGGCCTCTATGGCACCCCCACCTATGTGTCGGCCACCTACATTTTCCTGTTTATCCTGTTCGGTGCCTTTTTGGAGCAGGCGGGGATGATCCGCCTGTTTACCGACTTTGCCATGGGCCTGTTCGGCCACAGGGTCGGCGGACCGGCCAAGGTGTCCGTGGTGTCATCGGCGCTGATGGGCACCATCACGGGCTCAGGTGTGGCCAACGTGGTGACCACGGGGCAGTTCACCATTCCCTTGATGAAACGCTCGGGCTACCGCGCCGCCTTTGCCGGAGGGGTGGAAGCCACCGCCAGCATGGGCAGCCAGATCATGCCGCCGATCATGGGCGCCGTGGCCTTTATCATGGCCGAGACCATCAATGTGCCCTTTTTTGAAATTGCCCGGGCGGCACTGCTGCCGGCCATGCTCTATTTCGGTTCGGTATTCTGGATGGTGCACCTGGAGGCGCGCCGGGCCGGACTCAAGGGGCTGAGCCGCGATGAGTGCCCCAATCCCTGGCAGGCATTGGCCGCGCGCTGGTATCTGCTGATCCCGCTGCTGGTGCTGATTGGACTGCTGTTTTCCGGCCGTACACCGCTGTTTTCCGGCACAGTGGGCCTGGCGCTGACCGCCATGGTGATCCTCGGCTCGGCACTGATCCTGGGGGTTTCCTCCAAGGCCATGCGCCTGGTGTTCTGGATTGTCCTGGGGTTGCTGTGTGCCGGCTTTTTCCGCCTCGGCATAAGTGTGGTGTTCGGGGTGATAGGTTTGCTGGTGCTGGCCTGCTTTTGGGTCAAGGGCGGGCGCGATACCCTGAGATTGTGCCTGCACGCCCTGGTGGAGGGTGCCCGTCATGCGGTGCCCGTGGGCATAGCCTGCGTGCTGGTGGGGGTCATTATCGGCATAGTCTCGCTTACCGGCATAGCCTCCACAGTGGCGGGTTACATTCTGGCCGTGGGCCAGGACAAGCTGCTGCTGTCGCTGGTGCTGACCATGTTCACCTGTCTGGTGCTCGGCATGGGCATTCCCTCGATCCCCAATTACATCATCACCAGTTCCATTGCCGCTCCGGCGCTGTTGGATCTCGGCGTGCCCCTGGTGGTGTCGCACATGTTCGTGTTCTATTTCGGCATCATGTCGGATCTGACCCCGCCGGTGGCCCTGGCCTGCTTTGCCGCCGCCCCCATAGCGCGGGAGAAGGGCCTGAAGATCAGCCTCTGGGCCATACGTATCGCCATCGCCGGTTTTATCATTCCCTACATGGCGGTCTATGATCCGGCGCTGATGCTGCAGGGCGACAGCCTGTGGGCCACGGCCTATGTGGTGACCAAGGCGCTGCTGGCCATTGGGCTTTGGGGAGCTGTGTTTACCGGCTTTCTGTGGCTGCCGCTGAACTGGTTGGAGCGCCTGCTGGGCTTTGGCGCCGGTGCCAGCCTGATCCTCGCGACGCCGCTCAGTGATGAGCTGGGCTTTGGCCTGCTGCTGGCCTGGCTGTTGCTGCACGGCCTGCGGGCCAGGCGTCACCCCTGATGCTGGGCCTGTGTCTGGGCTTGGCGGGCCAGGTCTGGGCCCAGTTGCCATTGGAGAGTTTCAGTCTGCAGTGGCAGCACAGTGTCGAGAAAATTCGCTGGGAGGAAGACTATCGGCTGGAAGATTATCGGCTTGAAAGCCAGGGGCTGGCCGCTCTGTGGCTGCGCTTGGTGGAGGCCAGGGTGCGCGGCACAGGGGCAGGAATGGAAATCCCCGATGATGCCTGGTTTGCCGATGGCAGCTGGCACTATGTCCCGGCGCTGGCACCCATTCCCTTGCTCAGGTTGGGGCGCAGTCCGCAGGTGGCGGATTGGCAATTGTGCCGGGACGGAGAATGCCATGAGCTGAGCCATTGGCTGGGGCCACCTCAGGCCGAGGTGACCGCGGTGGAGCTGTGGCCCTGCCGGGCCAATTGAGTTCAGAGGCCGAGGAAAAATAACACGCACAGGCTGGGGCTGAGTGCGCGCACCTCCAGCGGTTGTTGTGCCAGCAAGAGATCACCCGGGCTGAGCCTGGGCGTCATACCCTCTATGGTGAGGGCGCCACTGTGGAGATAGATGCCATACTGACCCGGCACAGTCGTTTCACCGTGTCTGGCCGAGGTGCCGCTCTCCAATGAATGGCGCTCGGCATGGAGCAGCAGTTCACCACCCATACCGGCATTGCAGATCAGATTGAAATCGCTGATGGGACCTTCCAAGAGCCGGGCGTTTACCTTGGCTTCACCTTCAAACTGCCAGGCGGGTGAGTCCGGGGTCAGCAGCAGTTGACCACTGTCCTCGCCATGTTGCCAGTCAAGGGACATGCCTTTCCCCTCCAGCACCAACAAGAGACGACGATAACCACTGAAGTCGCTGAATGGGCCATCCCGTTCTACCCTGGCGCTGCTGATGCGCCAATGGAAATCGCGATCGGCCACCTTGGCACTGGTCGGGCTGATCAGCAGCTCTGTGGTGCTGCCACCGGCCCAATGGCTGGTGTGGGTTTCGTCCGCCTTAATAAGACGATAGGGCATGATTTTGCTCTGTAGTTTAGGTAGTTGAGGTCATTATGCGGCGGGAATGCGACAGCTGCAAAAACAATCCGGAAAGGCCGCCCCTAGAGAAACTTCTGCACGTACCAGCAGCTGGCCTGGATCTGCAGGCCCTGGGCCCGGGCCCACTGCAGCCCGGCGCGGACCAACTTTTCGGCCACACCGCGACCGCGCAGCTCCGGCGGTACATAGGTACTGGTGAAGTTGATCTTGTCGCCGCTGCGCCTGTATTCGAGGCGGGCCTCAAAGCCCTCAAGGGGCAGGAGGAAGCAATTATCCTGGGGGTTGTGCTCTATGGTGCCTTCCATTGTGTCTCCCTGACATCAGTTGGCTGAGGCGCGCGCCTGCTGGCGCTGCCGTTTGTATTCCTTGGCTTCCTTGGGAACCGGGCTGACCTTGCCCGTTTCCAGCCAGACCTTGAGACGATTGGCATCCGCCAGGTGGGTGAACTTGCCGAAGGCATCCAGCACCACGAAAGCCACATCCCGTTTGGCCATTCTGGTCAGCATCACCAGACAGTGACCGGCCTCGTCGGTGTAACCCGTCTTGGTCAGTTCAATGTCCCAATTCTTTTTGTTCACCAGGCGATTGGTGTTGTAAAACGCCAGGCTGTACTTGGGCTTTCTGAAGGTCACGCTGCGGTTGGAGGCACTGCTGAGTTCGCCGAGCAGCGGATGCTTGCGTGCCTCCCGCAGCAGCAACAGCAAATCGTTGGCGCTGGAGACGTTGCTGGTGGACAGCCCCGTGGGCTCAACGAAATGGCTGCTGTTCATGCCCAAGGCCTTGGCCTTGGTATTCATGGCCGCGATAAAGGCCTTGTAACCACCGGGATAATGGTGGGCCAGGGTGGTGGCGGCGCGATTTTCCGATGACATCAGTGCCAGTGCCAGCAATTCCCGACGTTTAAGCTGACTGCCCAGGCGCACCCGGGACACCACGTTTTTCATAATATCGGCCTGGCTGACATCCACCGTCAGATATTCATCCAGTGGCAGTTTGGCATCCAGCACCACCAGACCCGTCATCAACTTGCTGACCGAGGCTATGGGTAACACCTGATCCGGATTGCTGGAAAACAACACTTCATTGGTGTTGAGATCCACTGCCAGGGCACTGCCGGAGGCCAGTTCCAGTTGTGGCTTGGATGCGGCGGATATCGACAGGGAAACACAAACAAGCAGCAGGCCGGCGAGAGAGGTCAGGTATTTCATGGAGGCGTTAAGTAGTGAACAGATGTCGCTCAAGTGTAATTGAGTGCTGCTGCGGCGCCAACTGGGGGAATGGATAAAAGTCCAGCAATCAGCGCAGATCCTGCTCAAGTAATAGCCTGAGTTCGGAGGGCAACCGGGCCTTGGTGCCGCTGTTGAAGTCAAACATCACCGCCATCGAGCTGCCCGTGGTGGTCAGGGCCTGCTGACGTTCGCTGAACACCTCGTAATGCAGGGTGAAGCGGTCATCGCGGACATCGCTGATGCTGACGCCCACCAACAGGGTGTCCGGGAAGGTCACGGGGCGCTTGTACCTGGCCTGGTTCTCACTGATCACCGGCCCTACACCCTTGGCATACATGGCACCCAGGGGATAGATGCGGTCGAAATAGTCGATGCGTGCGGTCTCGAAATAGCGGAAGTAGACCACGTTGTTGACGTGCTGCAGGGCATCCATTTCACCCCAGGCGACATTGATGCGGCTGGAGTGAGGGTATTTTTCCAGGAACTTTTCCAGAGGCTTGGACATTTCAAACGCTCGTTTAAGGCAAAAAGCCAGCCTAGCAGCATAAGCGGGGGCCGACAAGGGGCAACCCTGTCTCTATATCTTTGGGGGAGAGGAAAAAAAGGGTGCCTGCGGCACCCTCTTGGATTATTCCACAATCAGCTCATCGAAGCTGGAGATAATCCTGTATTTGCCGGTACGCTGCTGCGGCTGGCGCACCATCTGGCAGGTCATCATACCGGCGGCCTCGGCGGCCTTGAGCTCATCCACCACGTCGGAAACAAACAGTATTTGTCTTGGGGTCAGGCTGATGGTGTTGACTATGTTGCTGTAGGCCTGCTTGTCCAGTTTATTGCCGGTGCGGGTGTCGAAGTGGCCGTTGAACAGCTCGGTCAGATCGCCGCCATCGCTGTGACCGAACAGCAATTTCTGGGCATCCACCGAACCCGACGAAAAGCTGTACACCCTCAGGCCCTGATCCCGGAAGCGTTTAATCGCCTCGATAAAGTCGGGGAAGATATGGCCCTTGAATTCACCGCCGGCGTAGCCCTGTTTCCAGATCAGGCCCTGCAGCGTCTTGAGCGGTGTGACCTTGCGGTCCTCGGCAATCCACTGGCAAAGGATCTCGGCAATCCGGGCAACGTCGGCCTCGGGTTCCAGGGCGATATCGCGCACATCGCCCATGCAATAATCCACCAGGGGGTTGTGCTGCTGGCTTTGCAGGAAGTCGGCCATCCTTTTGGCGGAATAGGGGAACAGGGTGTCCTGAATAAAATTGAGATCCGTGGTGGTGCCGGCTGTGTCTACAACTATGGCTCTGATACCCATGATATTTGATGCTCCGCTAAACCTTGCCCAAGAATGCAGCCCGATCCTAAAGTGAATTGCCCCGCTTTGCCAGTGCAATCGCTGCCGCCTGCGGCCTGGGACACGAATATTAGCGCAGACGACATAATCTGCTGGGCAAGGTCCCGGTCATAGGTCACTATCGGTTGCAGACCGAACCGGGTTGGTATCGGCTGACAGGCAGGAGCGCCCATGGAATACAATGAGATCAGCAAGACCCTGAACGGCCTCAATTGCCGCAGCAACTTCACTATTCACCAGGTGACAGAGTACATGTTGCCCGGGCTCAAGGAGCCTCTGTACTTGCACAAGGAAGGCAAGACGGCACTGCTGGTCATTCGCCCGGCCTTTGAGGTGTTTGCCGGTGAGCTGGCGGGCCTGGCCGGGGTGCATGCCAAGTACGATTATCACCACAATGCCCAGATGACCCGTTTCCCGACCCGCTTGCACAAGAGTCTGACCGAAACCCACTATGGTTTGGCCTTCAGTTTCGACGACAGCGAGGCGGTGCGGCTGTTTATTGAACGCTTAACCGCCATAGTCAAAGGTTAAACGGATCGCCACGGCGGTTGTCCCCCGCGCCCGGGTTTGTTAACTTCGGCATTGAAAATACTGATATTTCAATAATCGGCGCTATATCAAGCCGCTCGAGGGACCGACACCATGAAATTTGCTTTAACCTCTATCGCTATCCGGCCCCTGCTGGCCCTGTTGCTGACCCTGGTGGCCGGCGCCGCCCAGGCGGGCCGGGTGGAAACCCTCAGCGTCAAGAACGAGGCCTTTACCGAAGCCGCCGAGTTTCGTATCAGCCTGCCCGACACCTACGACAGCCAGAGCGACAAACGTTATGTGGTGCTGCTGGACCTGCATCCCAGGGCGGCAAACCTGCTGGCGGGAATGGAAGATTGGATGAGCCACAACGGCGATTGGCCCTGGTTGGAGACCATTATCGTCACCGCCCCCGATAGTCATCAGGGCCTGGGCAAGCTCAAGCAGGCGGCCATAGAGCAGGGCGATGGGCAGCTGCTGGACTTTATTGAGCGCGGCCTGCTGCCGGCCATCGAGGCCAAATACCGCAGCAACGGCTTCAAGATAATGTCGGGCTTCACCGGCAACGGCGGATTGGTGCTCTACACCCTGCTTAACCGACCCGAGCTGTTCAATGCCTACCTGGCGGCGAGCCCTGTGCTGGGGCAGGATTTTGCCAAGGTGTTGCAGGACGCCGAGCCCAAGCTTAAGGCCATGGCATCCAGACTGGAGCACAAGCCGCGCTTCCTGCAGATCTCCACCAGCGACAGCGATTTCGAGCAGGGCCAGCTGGCGCCCTATGCGGAGCTGGAGGCCAAGCTCAAGGCTTTTGCCCCCGCGGGACTCAAGTGGCAAAGCAAGCGCTTCGATGGCAGCTATTACATGACCCAAGCTGTGCTTGCTACCGCCCACGGTATCGAATTTATCTTCGACGACATCCACAGGGTGCTGGCCCCGGACTCGGCCATCAGTCAGAAGGGAGCTGAGGCCATCATCCGCCATTACCAACAGCTGTCGACCGATGTCTACGGTTTCGAGGTCAGCCCGGCCGATTCGCTGATTGCCCTGGGTCAATCCCTGAAGCAGAGTGCGCCGCAGCAGGCCCGGGCCGTGTATGAGTCCGGTCTTGCCAGTCTGCCAAAGTCCGCCAGCCTGCATTTCGAACTGGGGCAGCTGCTCGGCGAGCAGGGCGACAAGCAGGGGGCCAGGAAGGAGTTGCAACTGGCGCTGGCCAATACTGATCATCCCTTTTGGCAAAAATATTACGGTGATGCCCTGGCAAAAATAGAGTCAGGAGCGGCAAAGGAGTAAGCATGAGTACCATACCCGGGCCCGATGGCCAGCCCCGCTGCCGCTGGTGTGCGGCGGCACCTGAGTTTTTCGATTACCACGACCGCGAGTGGGGTTATCCGGTGGCGGACGATGTGCGCCTGTTCGAGAAGCTGTGCCTGGAGAGTTTCCAGTCCGGCCTCAGCTGGCGCACCATACTGGCCAAACGGGAAAACTTCCGCGCCGCCTTTGCCGGCTTTGACTTCAACAAGGTCGCCGAATTTGACGAGCGGGATGTGCAGCGGCTGCTGGCGGATGCCGGCATAGTCAGGCACAGGGGCAAGATAGAAGCCGTGATCAACAACGCCAAACGGGCCCAGGAGCTGGTGGCAACAGAGGGTTCGCTGGCGGCCTATTTCTGGCGCTTTGAGGCGCCCGGCGGTCATGAGCCCCAGAGTATGTCCACCTCGGCCGAGTCCGAGGCCCTGTCGAAGGCGCTGAAAAAACAGGGTTGGAAGTTCGTTGGCCCGACAACCGTGTTTGCCTTTATGCAGGCCATGGGCCTTATCAATGATCACGTTGAGAACTGCGTGGTCAGGAGCAAGGTTGCCGATGCCCGCGCCGGTTTCAGCAAGCCCTGAGTGGCCTTGGTTAGCCAATAAAAAAGCCCGGACTCAGAGCCGGGCTTTTTTATTTATCGTTTGTATAGAACAGGCGGTTTACTTGGTTGAGTCCAGCCAGGCGTTTATCTTCTGCTCCAGCAGGGGTAGCGGCAGGGCGCCGTTTTCCAGTAAGCGATCGTGGAATACGCGGATGTCGAAGCTGCCACCCAAAATCTTTCTGGCCTTTTCACGCAGCTCGATAATCTTCAGCTCGCCCAGCTTGTAGCCCAGGGCCTGTCCCGGCCAGACGCAATAGCGTTCGATTTCTCCCGTGGCCTCGGAGATGTGTATACCCTCGGTGGCCACCGCATAGTCTATGGCCTGCTCCCGGCTCCAACCCTTGGCGTGCATGCCGGTATCGACCACCAGGCGCACGGCGCGGTGCAGTTCAGATTGCAACCTGCCAATGTCGTCTATGGGATCGCCTTCATAGATACCCATCTCGGCCGCCAGGCGCTCGGCATACAGGGCCCAGCCCTCACCGGCGGCGTTGGAGTAGAAGATGGTGCTCAGCAGCGGCAGTGTGTCCGACAGGCCGATAATGGTCTGCAGATGGTGCCCGGGATTGGTCTCGTGGTAGGTCAGGGTTTGCACCGAGTAGGACGGCAGGGAGGCGGTGTCATACAGGCTGATCCAGAAGGTACCCTTGCGGCTACCATCCTGGGACGGGGCGTCGTAGAAGGCACCGCTGGTGGAGGCAGCGCGGCTGTCGGGCACGGCTTCCACCGCCACCTCCTGATCCGGCAGGCGGCCGAACCACTGGGGCAGCTTGGCGTTCACCAGCGCCAGATCCTTCTGAATTCCGGCCATCAGCTGCGCTTTGCCCTCGGGGGTATTTGGGTAAAGATACTTGGGATCGTTCAGCAGCACCTGCATGCGCTCGCCGACTGTGCCTTCGGTGTAGCCGAGCTTTTGCAGCAGGCCGTCCATCTCGGTGCTGATGCGGCTCACTTCACTCAGACCCAGCTGGTGGATCTGCTCGGCGCTCATGTTCGAATTGGCCAGGTGCTTGATCATGGCCTGGTACAGTTCGGCGCCCTTGGGCAGACGGCCTATGCCTGCATCATGTACCGCCTTTGGCTGCAGCGCCTCCAGGGCGGCGACCAGTTCCCGGGTGGCGGGGTAATAGTGGCTGCCCACCAGTTCGGCGGCGGTGGTCACCAGAGTGGTGCCATCCTCAACGCCGCCCTCGGCAAGCTTGGCGGCGAAGCTTTTCACCAGCGGATGCTCGGCGGCCGGGGAACTCAGCTGTTGCTGCAGGGCAAACAGGGTTTTGGCTATGATAAAGTCCGGTGGGATCACCCCCTGTTCTGCATCCTGATTCAGTTTTTCGATAAGGCCCTTCATGGCCACGGGATAGGCCCTCAGTCGGCTCAGGTAGGCCTGGGCCTGGGCGCTGTTGGTCACGGCAAACTTGTCTTCCATGTAGCCGGGGAATTCCACCTGCAAACCGGAAAGGTGGTTGACCGCATAGGGTTGGAACCAGACGCCGTATTCGCCGAGTATGTTGCCATAGCCGACGGTTTCGGCCGGCAGCAGGGCGCCGCGCACCTCGGTGCGGATGGCATTCAGGCTGACCCGCTCAGATGGGGTGAGGGCTGCGGCATCGATGGCATCCAGTTGCGCCAGCATGGCCCTGACACCGGCACGGCGCTTGGCCTCACCGTCAAGGCTGTAGTCTGTGAGGCTGGACATTATGCCTTCGCCGGCATCGCTGTCCGGCACACCGTAATAGGTGGCCAGTTCGGGACGCAGGGCAAAATAGCTGCGGGTCATGGCGCTGAGCTGCTGCTTGAGGCTTACCTTGTCCTCGGCCTGTTTGGCCGGAGTTTGGGATTGAGTCTGGGATTCGGCTTGGCTTGGGTTGCCAGGGGCCTGCTGGCCGCAGCCGCTGGCCAGCAGGGCCAGCATTAAGCCGTTGATCATTTTTTTCATAGGGTTCTCATATCTGTTGGCTTTATTGTTAGCGGGTCTGTGCCCGCTTGGCGAATATCCTAACAGCTTGCGGCCTCCGAGGCTGAACAAATTTGTATACAATATTGAGCTTTCCTGACCTTAGCAGATTGATTCGGCGTTGGAGAGCCATTGCGCAATTTCAATCAAGTATTGGCTTGGGACCGTGGGCATAGTAGTGGCCACGACGAAAGCGAAAACAGAGAAGGGAACACAGAAGGCATGAAGCAGGAGAGCAAGAGTTCACACCAGGCCCGCCTGGGCAAGGTGTGTGACTACATAGGCCGGCATCTGGATGAGGATCTCAACCTGGATAAACTCGCCGCCATCGGCGCCATGTCCAGGTTCCATTTTCACCGGGTGTTTCAGGCCGCCACAGGTGCGCCCCTGAGCCGCTATGTGTTGCTGCTCAGGCTCAAACGCGCCTCCTTCCGGTTAGCCTTCGAGCCCAGGCGCAAGATCCTCGACATAGGCCTTGAGGCGGGGTTTGACAGTGCCGAGGCCTTCAGCCGCGCCTTCAAGCGGGTGCTGGGTCAAAGTCCTTCCGCGTTTCGTCGCAGTCCCGGGTGGCCCGATTGGCACCTGGTGATAAATCAAATGAATCCAGCCAAAGGAGAGATGAAATTGGATATTAAAATTGTGGACCTGCCGACGCAGCAAATTGCCTATCTGGAACATTGCGGTGACCCAAGCAGGGTAATGGAAACCGCCGGCCGCTTTATCGAATGGCGCAAGACCAGCGGTCTGTCACCTGTGGATAAGGCCAATACCTATGGCATACCCAATGGCGACCCCAAGACCATGGCCGCAGAAGACTTTCGTTTTCGCATCTGTGGCACGGTTGGCGAAGCCATTCCCGCCAACGACTTCGGGGTGCAAAACGGAACTATTCCCGCCGGTCGTTATGTCGTGGTGCGCCATTTGGGCAGCCACGACGCCATGGATGACAGCATTTATGGCTTCTTCCGCGACTGGCTGCCTCAAAGCGGCGAGGCGTTGCGGGAAGAGCCACTGTTTTTTCACTACCTCAACTTTGTCCATCAGGTGGACGAGTGCGATCTGCAGACCGATATCTACTTGCCGTTAATGTGAGCTCACTGCGTTGGCGGCGCTTCATAATCCGCCGCTATATTCTTATGCCGATAAGTGACTAGAGCCGGGCTTCCCGGGACCCGCTTGGGTCCCGACTTTGGCTAAGCTTGTACTCTGCGGTGAGCTATTTCGTTATAAGCACATAACGACCGGCTCGCTTGTTAAACCAGAGGACATGATCATGGCACATTCAACTCAGGTCTATGACGCCATAGTGGCGGCTGACCAGGCCTTTATGGCCGCCTTCCATCAGGGTAATGCGGCGGCGGTTGCCGACCTTTACTCCCGCGACGGCCAGTTTTTGCAACCCAATGGTGGCTTTGTCAAAGGTCGCCAGGCCATACGCGATACCTTCCAGGCCATCATGGACATGGGGGCGAAGGAAATTCGCCTGGCGGCATTGGAAGTGGAAGACTACGGCGACACCGCCGCGGAAATAGGCACCTATGTGCTGGAAGGGGACGGTGGCCAGGTGCTCGATCAGGGTAAATTCATGGTGCTCTGGCACAGGGAAAACGGCCAGTGGCGCCTGTACCGGGATATGATCAACTCCAGCATGCCGGCCCACTGAGGGCCCGCAAAGGTTTATAGGTTTTCAACCCTGAGCGGCTGGTCACCGGCGCAGCATTCGGCATATAGAAAGCCCAGCAACGCATTGACCGCATCGAAATTCAGGGTGCAATACAAGGTGCGGCCGTCCCGTTGTTGCTGCATCAGCCCGACCTTGCTCATTCGACTCAGGTGATGGGACAGGGTCGAACCCGGGATATCCAGCTTGGCCTGGATATCCCCCACACTCATACCCCCATGCCCGGCCCTGACCAACAGGCGAAAGATACTCAGGCGGGTGCTGTGCCCCAGTTCGGCCAATTGATCGGCCGCCAGTGTTAATTCCATGCTCAATCCTTATCGACTGTCCTGGGCCTATTCTAGCCGTCGTCGGCAGCGGAAAACAAAAATATTTCGATCATTGTCGAAATCTCTTGTATTTCGATAATCGTGGAAATATATTAATTCCACAATCATCGAAATATGTGCCGACCCGCTCGGCATCCACAGCAGTACAACAGGAGGGGCACCATGTATCCGGCATTCCAGGCGGCGTTAGTGTTTTTTATCTCTACCCTGGCAGAACTATTGTTGTTGTTTGTGGCCATCAGCGCCCTGGTGCAATGGTTGCAACTGCGGTTTCCTGCTGCGCGGGTCAAGGCCCTGCTGGGGGGCGGTGCCGGCTATCTGACAGCGGCGGCACTGGGTGCCATCACGCCTTTTTGCAGCTGTTCGACCCTGCCGCTGCTGGAGGGTATGTTGCGGGCCAGGGCCGACTTTGGCCCTGTGATGACCTTTTTGCTGACCTCGCCGCTGCTTAATCCTGTGCTGCTGGTGTTGCTGATTGGCACATTGGGGCTCAAACTGGCGCTGTTTTATGCCCTGGGGGTACTGCTGCTGGCGCTGCTGGCGGGCTGGTTGTTGCAACACCTGGGATTCGGTCGTTATGTCACCCTGACGCCGGGCACAGTGGAAGAAGCGGCCACCTCGGTTGCAACACAAGGCATTAAAGCCGGGATGCTGCTGCGGGGTGCCGTGAAGCAGACCAGGGAAGTATTGCCACACCTGATTGCCGGGGTGGCGGTCGGCGCCCTGATCCACGGTTATGTGCCGGCGGACTTCTTCAGTCGTTTGGCTTTCGGCGAACCCTGGTGGCTGATCCCGGCCTCAGCGCTGTTGGGGATCCCCTTGTATGTTCGCGCCAGTTCCATGTTGCCCTTGGCGGCCAGTTTGGTGAGCAAGGGTGTCAGCTATGGCAGTGTGATGGCCCTGACCATAGGCGGAGCCGGTGCCAGTCTGCCGGAACTGATCATCCTCAGCCGCCTGTTCCGCTGGCCGCTGCTGCTGGCCTTTATCACAGTGGTCTTCACCACGGCCTGTGTTACCGGCCTTACGGTCAATCTGCTGATGCAGCCTTGAGCTGAAGTAGCCCTGAGCTGATGTTGCCCCGAAATAGGGAAGGAGAAACAGATGCATGCCACCACATTGGTCAAGCCGGTCTTGCCGGCTGCCACAGAACCCGATTGGTCGGCGCTGCTGACCCGCTCATCCCTTGGCCTCAGGGCCGCCGATGGCCGCTTTATGCCGTTGCCCGTGTCCCTGACCCCTTATCAATTGACCCCGGCGCAGTGGCTGGCGGCGAAACAAGGGGCGAGCCTGCTGGGCAGGATGCTGGCCGCCATTGCCGCCGAGCCCCACTGGCTGCTGACCGAGCTTGCCCCCATACTTGACGGGGATTCTCTGCCGGCACGCTTGGGGCGTTTGCTGCAAGAGTCCGGCCCGGTGCTGGCCCAAGGACTGGCACTGATGCGTCACGACCTGATGTTGGATAGCCAGGGCCAGTGGCGCTGGGTGGAGTCCAACCCGATTGCCGCCGGTATGGGACCACTCAATGACCTCTGGCTTGAGCTGCTCCGCCCCCACAGGCCGGAACTGACCTTTGCCGACAATCAGGCGTTGGCAAGACAGGCGGATTTCATGCTGCAGGCCGCGAAAAGCTGGGCACAGAATCGGGGACGCAGCCGGGCCAACATAGGTTTTGTGGTCGAACCCAGGGAAGACAATATCTTTGATCAGCAGTTGCTGGCCGATGCCATGGCGCGGCAGGGCGCCAGGGTGCAACGCCTGACCCTGGCCGACCTTGAAGTTTGCCTCAGCAGTGGCAGCAGTGACGGGCCGCTGTTGGATTTGCAGGGCGAGGCGTTGGATCTGCTGTATTGGCGTACCGGCTACAACGCCGCCGATTATCAGAACGAAGCGCAGTGGCGGCTGCGATCCGAGCTGGAGCGGCTGGACATTCTGCTGTGTCCCGACATGGCGCTGCAGTTGGCCGGCAGCAAGTACCTGCAACTGCAACTGAGCCAGCTTTTTGCCTCCCCCGAGTCCCGCCTGGCATTTGGCCGCCGCTTTGGCTTCTCGGCCACCGAGCTCGCTGAACTCGGTGCCCTGATGTCACCGGCCATGGCGGTGTTGCAGTTGCATCCTGAGCAGCTGACAAAGCTGATTGCACAGGGCTGGTGGTACAAGCGCCAGGACGAGGGCGGCGGCAATGTGGCCAGGGGCGAGCAGGCGCTGGCCTGGGCCCGTGAAGACAGTGCCGACAGCGGCGCCCTGTTGATGGCGCCCATAGCCGCCCAATCCAGGCCGGAACTCCTGAGCAAGTTGGTGCGGGGTGAATGGTTGCAGGCCCGGGGTCATATCTCTGAGCTGGGGATCTTTACCCTGGGCGATCGCGCCGACTACGGCGGCTACCTGCTGCGAACCAAGGCCGACACCAGCCTGGAGGGTGGGGTACACAAGGGCTTTGGGGTGCTGGACACTCTGGTGTTGGCGCCATAGGCCGTTTCGCAGCTGCGATGGCGCTCCGGGCAATTAATCCAAGACAATTATTCCAAGACATAGGGCGGCAAAAAGCGGATAATTCCGCCAATTTTGCTCGATTTGACCATGGTTTTGGGGTTGCCCTTTGCGGCCCCGCCATGGCGAGCGTCATCGGTGCCCTTGAGGCAGGCGGCCAGCCCCGCAGGAATTCGGAACTATCCAATGGAAATCAAAGTAAATTTTCTCGACAATCTCAGACTTGAAGCCAAGTTTGATGATTTCACCGTCATTGCCGACCAGCCCATACGCTACAAGGGTGATGGCTCGGCCCCCGGCCCGTTCGATTACTTCCTGGCCTCGTCGGCCCTGTGCGCCGCCTATTTCGTCAAGGTGTATTGCGTCTCCCGCGATATTCCCACCGAGGGCATTCGCCTGTCCCAGAACAACATAGTGGACCCGGAAAACCGCTATAACCAGATCTTCAAGATCCAGGTGGAATTGCCGGAAACCATTTCCGAAAAGGACCGCGAGGGCATACTGCGCTCCATCGACCGCTGCACTGTGAAGAAGGTGGTGCAGACCGGCCCCGAATTCCAGATTGAGGTGGTGGAAAACCTCGATCAGGACGCCCAGGCCATGCTGATGCTAACCGCGGACGAGAGCCATCACACCTTTATCCTCGGTAAGGACCTGCCGCTGGAGCAGACCATAGCCAATATGACCGGCATATTGGCGGATCTGGGGATGAAGATAGAGATCTCCTCCTGGCGCAATCTGGTGCCCAATGTCTGGTCGCTGCACATTCGCGATGCCGCTTCGCCCAAGTGCTTCACCAACGGCAAGGGTGCCACCAAGGAGAGCGCCCTGTGCTCGGCCCTGGGGGAGTTTATCGAGCGCCTGAGCTGCAACTTCTTCTACAACGATCAGTATTTTGGCCCGGAAATCGCCAACGCCGAATTCGTCCATTACCCCAATGAAAAGTGGTTCCAGCCCGGCCCTAACGATGAACTGCCCGACGGCCTGCTCGACGACTATTGCCTGGAGATCTACAACCCGGACGGTGACCTCGCCGGATCCAACCTGATAGACACCAACTCCGGCAACGTGGCCCGCGGCATCTGCGCCATTCCCTACGTGCGCCAGAGCGACGGCGAGACTGTGTATTTCCCGTCGAACCTGATTGAAAACCTGTTCTTAAGCAATGGCATGAGCGCCGGCAACAACCTCGATGAGGCCAAGGTGCAGTGTCTGTCGGAAATCTTCGAACGCGCCATCAAGCGCCGCATTATCGAAGAGGAAATTGCCCTGCCGGACGTACCCAAGGATGTGCTGGCCAAGTACCCGGCCATACTGGCGGGCATAGAAGCGCTGGAGGCCCAGGGCTTCCCGCTGGTGATCAAGGACGCCTCCCTCGGCGGCCAATTCCCCGTGATGTGTGTGACCCTGATGAACCCGCGCACCGGCGGCGTATTCGCCTCCTTCGGTGCCCACCCCAGCCTGGAAGTGGCGCTGGAGCGCAGCCTTACCGAGCTGCTGCAGGGCCGCAGTTTCGAAGGTCTGAACGACGTGCAAAAGCCCACCTTCAACAGCATGGCGGTGCAGGAGCCGGAAAACTTCGTCGAGCACTTTATCGACTCCACCGGGGTGATCTCCTGGCGCTTCTTCAGCGCCAAGCAGGACTATGAGTTTGTCGAGTGGGACTTCTCCGGCACCAATGCCGAGGAGAGCGCGCGTCTGTTCGGCATACTCGAAGACTTGGGCAAAGAGGTCTACATCGCCGAGTTCACCGACTTAGGCAACGCCTGCCGCATCCTGGTACCGGACTTCTCCGAGGTCTACCCTGTGTCGGACCTTATCTGGGACAACACCAACAAGGCCCTGGATTACCGCGAAGACATACTCAACCTGCACAGCCTCAGCAGAAAGCAGCTGCGCAGCCTGTCCCGACGCCTCGACGAGAGTCAGCTGGATATCTATACCGACATCATTACCCTGATAGGGATAGAGTTTGACGAGAATACTGTCTGGGGTCAGCTGACCATACTGGAACTGCGCCTGCTGATCTGTCTGGCGCTGGGTGAATTGGAAGAAGCGCTGGAGCTGACCGAGACCTTCCTGCAGTACAACAACAACACTGTCGCCCGCGGCCTGTTCTACCAGTGCGTGCAGGCGGTGCTGGAGATCAGCCTCGACGACGAGCTGGAGCTGGATGACTATCTGGTGAACCTGGGCCGCATGTTCGGCCAGGAGACCCTGGATGCCGTGGTGGGTTCGGTGAAGGGCGAGGTGCGTTTCTATGGCCTGACCCCCACCAATTTGCAGCTCGATGGTCTTGAGAAGCACCAGCGGTTGATTGAGAGCTACAAGAAGCTCCACGCAGCCAGGGCCAGAATAGCGGCCTCGGCCGCGGTAAAAGCCTAGTTAGCGGCTTACGGCCGCGGTCAAAGCTTAGGTAGAGACTACGGCGGTTTATGCCTAATCAGCCGTGGAGTCGCCTTCAGGTAGAAGGCGTGACTCTTTCGCGTGATAGCAAATAGTAAAAGCCAACCCACTGGGTTGGCTTTTTTCATGACCCATGAGCGGACCCGAACAGCAGACGGTTTTTTACCGACTGGCATGCTGAAATATCGCTGGGTTCGACTTAAATACCTCTAAAGATATACTCACAAATAAGTATAAGTCATTGAGCTGACTCACACTTTTACCCATCCAAATCCCGACTGAGCAAAAGCATGTGCCGGATCACAAACCGGCTAAAAGCAAGCCAATAACATGCGCCGCAAAAGCAACTCTCTGATAATAAGCCCAATCCCGAGGATTTGATGATGAAATTCAGTACCGCTGCCCTTGCCGTATCCGCCGCTCTGCTCGGCCTGTCCAATGTTGCCATTGCCGACCCCGTCAGCAAGGCCCTGGTGGAAGACGCCAAGGTCAATGTTCAGTTTCGCGCCCGCTTTGAACAGGTAGACCAGCTCTCCGACACCCAGGACTTGACCTCGCTGCGCACCCGCCTGACCTATCAGAGCGGTGAGTTGGCCAACTTTTTCGTGCTGGCCGAAGTAGACGATGTACGTGCCACAGATGAGAAGCCCTGGATTTCCGACTACGAGTACACTGAAATCAACCAGGCCTTTGTGGGTTACAAGGCCCCGGCAGACACAGTGCTCAAGTATGGTCGCCAGCGGATCCTGCTGGACAACCAGCGTTTTGTGGGTGGCGTGGGTTTCCGTCAGAACGAGCAAACCTATGATGCCTTCTCGGTGGAAACCAAGGGCGTGGAAAACCTGACCGCCTTCTATGCCTACGTCAACAACGTTAACCGCATCTTCAGCGAAGCCTCGGGCAATGCCGATCACAACAACGACACCCACCTGTTGAACCTGAATTACAAGGCAAACGCCTGGGCCAATGTCTCGGGTTATGCCTATCTTATCGATAACCAGGACAAGCCTGCCTTCTCCACCGACACCTACGGTGTGCGCCTGAGCGGTAAGGGTGATGTCGGCTCACTGCAGCTGGCCTACACCCTTGAATATGCCAAGCAGAGCGATGGCGCTGACAATCCGGTTTCCTATGATGCCGATTACCAACTGGCAGAGGCCTCACTGGGCTTCAGCGGCATCAACGCCAAGCTGGGTTACGAAGTGCTGGGTTCGGACAAGGGCAACGCCGGTTTTATCACCCCACTCGCCACCCTGCATGCCTTCCAGGGCTGGACCGATAAATTCCTGTTCGGCGGCGCCGGTAACTGGAACAAGGGGATGAATGATCTGTACGGCTCCCTGAGCGGCAACTTCGGCGATCTCAAGTGGTTGGCCGTGTATCACAAGTTCGAGTCCGATGTGGACAATATCGACATGGGTAAGGAATGGGGTGTGAGCCTGGCTTATCCCTTCGCCAAGCATTACAGCGTTGAAGCCAAGTACGCCAGCTTCTCCGGTGCCGATGCCGGCTATGCCTTCAGCAGCGATGCCGATAAGGTATGGCTGACCTTTGAAGCCAAATACTGATAATTGATATCAGCCCCGGGGCTGAGTCAGCCTTAAATAAAAAGCCGCTTTTAAGCGGCTTTTTTTTTGCAGACGCTCCAATGATGGAGCCAGCGCCCAAGACACCTGGCAGCGTCAGGTCGCTGCGGTACGCCAGCGGCGGCAGGGCAATTGTCATACCAGAGCATGTTTTTTGTGCTGCGCGTGGCAAATAATGACGCTATCGCAGTGCGTTTTTTCTTGTTCGTCTGCCTTGGTGGTGCCTTTTCTCTAAAGACGAAGAAATAGTGCGCTAGCGTGAGCTATTTTCGTTGCCGCAACAACGAGATTGCTAAGGAATGCCGCTGTGCCAGCGGCCAAAGTCGTGGGTCTTCGACCGGGGGCGCCTAGCCCACACCCGAGGTGTATCTGCGCTTTGCTGAGTCTGCTTCGGTCTCAAACTGTGTGATTACTAATGAGCCGCTGTGCCAGCGGCAAAAAGTCGTGGAGCTTCGCCCCACACCCGAGGAAAGAGGGCAGTATCGACTTGCCCCCTTTCCAAACCCCTAGCGAACCGCGACGAAGCGGACAGCCCCTTGGTCTTATGATGCCAATTCGCTACCGCGCCAGACGCTCATCCCTGATTCGACTGGCGCTGCTTCGGCATCCATGCCTCGCCACGCGATTGACATCAACGCCCTGCGGCCGCTTCGAGCGGAAATGGTGTATTCCTCTGGCTTCTGAGTTGTCGGAAGATCCCGCACGGCTTAAGTGGTGCACCTTTAAATTAGGCACAGGCGAACCAGTGACCTTCCTCGCCATGGATGGCGAGGCAGAGCTTACAGGGATGTGCTTGCAGCGTGTCACTGGGGTGCCTGTGCGTAAGCCCACCGCAGGTGATTTGTTGCCGCATGGCTGGAAGATACAGCTAAGTTTGTTGGCTACTCGAGGCAGTAAGCCACGACTTTATCCACTGGAAAGCGGCAAGCCCCGTAGGGGCTAAAACCTGGATTCGCCAAGCGCAGCTTGGCGACAAAGGCCACATTAGTCCTCTGCTGTACACATCCCTGTGGGGGACGTCACGTAGGGGGCGAGGATAGGCATCATGCCCTTCATCACTTGCAGTGGCAGTGCGGAGGTGAAGCTGAAATCATCGGACTGACTGCCGGGGACGAAGGCGGTTAAGGTGCCGAAATAGTTGTCGCCGAGGTAGAACACAAAGGTGGCGGTGCGGTTCATCGCCAGGGTGGCCACTTTGCGGCCGTGCTGCATCTGGGTCACTATGCGGTTGTCACCTGTGCCAGTCTTGCCACCTATAGCCAGCTTGGTGCCTTTGTCATCAACAAAAATTCCCTTCAGGCGCCGCGCCGTGCCATTTTCCACCACATTGGCCAGGGCGGCCTTGAGTGCCCGCGCCACTTCCGGGCGCATCACCTGTTCCCCTTGGGGCGGCTGGTTCTGCAACTGAACCTCGTAGGGGGTATCGATGGCGAAATGCAGCTGATTGATCCGCACAGTGGGCAGCCTGAAACCGTCGTTCTGGATGATCCCCATCAGCTCGGCCAGGGCCGCGGGCCTGTCACCTGAGCTGCCAAGGGCCGAACCCAGGGAGGGCACCATGGAGGCGAAGGGGTAGCCCCATTTCACCCAACGTTGGTGAATGTCGAGGAAGGCCTCGACCTCCAGCATCACCCGCACCCGCACATCGCGGGCGTTCTTGTGACGGGTTTTAAACAGCCAGCGGTACACCTCCTGACGCTGGGCCTTGCTGGCCTCCTTGACCTGTTCCAGATCGGCATCGGGATGCTGCAGCAGGTAATCGAGCACCCAGAGTTCCAGCGGGTGTACCCGCGCTATATAGCCTTGATCGGGCAGGTTATATTTATCCGGACCGTATTTGTTAAAAAGCTCCGTCAGGCGACGCTCGCTGTAACTGTGTTGCGACAGGCGCTGCTGCATAAATGCCCCGAAGGCCTTCAGGGACTCATAGGGTTGCAGGTAACGGTAAGCGGCGGAGAGTTGTTGCTCCGCCTGGGGCACGCCATCAAAGAAGGTGTCAAGGCGCTCATCCGGCGCCAGCTTTTTGTATTTGCGATAGAACTTGGTCACAAAGGTATTGCCTTCGCGGTCGGCAAAGACCCGCAGGTATTCGTCCCGCTTGGGATCTTTATCGTTACGCAGCAGTTGGGCCATATTGCCCTCGTTTCTCATACTGCTGCTGTAATTGACTATGTCCCGCATCAGGCGCACAAAGGGCAGGTTAATGGAGTCCTGCAGCGCCTGGTACAGGCTCGGGGTCTGTAGATCCTCGGCCTTTTTAAAGTTACTGAAAACGTGCAGGCCGCCGCCGGTAAAGAATTGCTCCCGGGGTGAAGCGGAATATTGCCGCTGCAGGGCGGCGTCGAGCATGGGCTCAAGACTGCGGTCGGGGTGCGCAATCAGATAATCTATGGCCCAGCGGGTCAGCTGATCTTTGGGCTCTATGGTGACCCCTTCCAACTCAATGATGTGCCAGTCGGCATACTTGGCGTGGATCTCGGCGATGATGTCCAGATAGGTGGACAGCACCCGCAGTTTGGCGGTGGAGCCCAGTTCCAGCTTACTGCCTTCGTTGATATCGAAAGGTTGCACTGTGCTGTCGGTTTGCACTCGTACCTGATTGGCGCCCGGGGTGCGCTCGTAGAGGGTGAAACTGTAGAGCACGTTTGCGAGTTGGCTGGGTTGCAACAAACGTTCACCCAGCAGGCCCATGCGTTCGGCTGTGGCGGTTTGGCTCAGGCTGCGCAGGTAGCGACTGACGCTTTGCTGCAGCTCACTGTGCAGGCTGCTGTTGACCCTGAGGTCGAGGCGATCCAACTCGAACAGTTCCGCATTGAGCATGCCGGCGGTGCGGATCCTGATGGTGTTGATGCCCTTGTCGGCTTCGGTCTGAATATTGCGTTGCGGTTTGCCCCGGGCAAAGTGCAGCGCTTGTCCCAGGGCGGCATCCCTGAGATCCGGCTCTATCAGGCCGTGGCGGGCGAGCAGTCTCAGGTGGCTGTCGACCAGGTTTTCAAGATCATCATGGCCTTGCAGCAAATAATAGGACGGGCGGCGCTGGGCTATCATCAGGGCCAGCACTTGACGGAATACCTGACCACGCTCCGCACCGTTGGCCTGGCTCTGGGGCGAGGCCAGCAAGCGGTTGGCGGCATCGAAGTCTGTGCCAAACCAGGCCCACAGGCCATCGCCTATGCCGTGCACCTCGCCATGGTTGGGGGCAGAGGCCAGGGGGACTGTATTCAGGTAGTCCTGCACTATCCGCTTGCGCGCGGGGCCGGTCTTTTCCCCCTGCTGATATACCCGCACACTGGCGGAGCCTATCTGCAATAGCTTGTCCTTGATGCTTGAGGTCAGCCCCTGGGGCGAATGACGGAATTTCTCGATCTGGGTTGCCAGGGTGCTGCCACCGGAGGTGGGCACATCCAGCCCCAGCATTTCCGCTATCTGGCTCAGGCCGGCGACCACAAAGCGCGGCCAGTCCATGACAGGGTTGAGCTTCTCTTCTTCGGTCCACAGATCCCGGTTTTCAATAAACAGCAGGGTGTTGACTATCTCGTCGGGGATCTTGTCCTCATTGCCATAGACGCGTTTGGGGTAGCGGAACTCATACAGGTCGCGGTTGCGGCAGTCCAGCAAGGTCAGTCCCGATTGCGCCTTCTCACGGTAAGGCGGGAAGAAGCCCCACTGGGCATACTGTTGCAGGGCCGGTGAAAAGGCCACCTGGCGGGTCACCTGGAAGTGACGCTGCAGCAGCCTGTCGATATAGGAGGGCAGCTTGCTGTAGCCGTGGCGCTCATCGAAGGGGCCGTAATCGGGATAGCTGACCGCCTGGGTTGGCTCCGGCTTTAACTCATAGGTCAGCTCACTGGCATAGCGGCTGAGGTACTTGGCCTGGTAATAGGAGGTTTGGATTTCCTGGGCAATGAGGACTGCCAGACACAGCAGGAGCGTGAAAAACAACAACCAGACGCGGCCCCGGGATCTGGCCTTGAGCTCGGCTAACGGCGGACGGGGTCTGTGGTTGTCGTACCTCATCTCTGGCAAAGGATTATGCAAAACAGCTCCCAAAAACAACTTCCCAAAACAACTCAATAGTGGCCCGGATAACGACCGCACGGCGGTCTGTCCCTCGGTTGAACAGCGCTTGGCCTGTTGCGCACTGTTCTTCCTGTTGATCGTCATTGCCGAAGGGGCGGGTCAATTTTGACTTCTGCCGTGAGATCAATCGCTATTTTAATGAGTTAATCTGACGCCAAATAGGGGGGGCGATAAAAATACTCGTCCTTGAACCTGCCGGCGCCGGCTTGTTGGGGAAGTGTAGCAGCGTACTGTGATTGCCGGCTGCCGCCTGGCGTTGATAGCGCTATGCTGTGGTGCCCTTGGCGGCAGTCGAACGGGGCTAAAGGTGCGTCGGTTACCTGTACACGGCTTGACTGAAAAGACTGATAAATGTCTTAAAAACAAAAGGGTGCCATAAAGGCACCCTCTGCTCGGCAAGGTCTAAGTTATTGGTGGATAACTTTGCCAGCCTTGACCACATCCACCAGGGGATTCACTCCGTAGGAATAGGCCAGCTCCGCCGGAGTGGTGATATTCCACAGGCAGAAGTCTGCCTGCATCCCCTCACGGATAATCCCAACGCTGTGCTCGCGGCCCAGGGCCATGGCGGCATTGCAGGTGACACCCTTGAGTGCCTCTTCCGGCGTCAGGCGGAACAGGGTGCAGCCCATGTTCAGCATCAGCAGGGTGGAGCACAGGGGTGAGGAGCCGGGATTGAAATCGCTGGCCAGCACCATGGGCACACCGTACTGGCGCAGCAGGTCGATTGGGGGCAGCTTGGTTTCCCGCAGGAAGTAGAAGGCGCCCGGCAGCAGCACGGCGCAGGTGCCGCTTTGGGCTATGGCCTTGACCCCGGCCTCGTCCAGATACTCTATATGGTCCACCGACTTGGCACCGAGACGCGCCGCCAGTTCGCTGCCGCCGAGGTTACTGAGCTGCTCGGCATGCAGCTTGATGTCCATGCCGAGGGCTTGGGCGGCGGTCAGTACCCGCTCTGTCTGCTCAAGGTTAAAGGCGATGTTTTCGCAGAACACGTCGGCGGCATCGGCCAGCTGTTCGGCGGCCACAGCCGGCAGCATTTCGTTCACCACCAGATCCACGTAGGCATCGGCGGCGCCGTCACCCAAGGCCTTGAACTCGGGCGGAATCGCGTGGGCACCGAGGAAGGTGGTGACCACGTCCACATGGTGGTGGGCGCCGAGTTCGCGGGCGACCCGCAGCAGCTTGAGTTCGGTATCCAGATCCAGGCCATAGCCGGACTTGATTTCGACCGTGGTGACCCCTTCCCTGGCCAGAGCATTGAGGCGGCGGCGGGCGAGGTCAAACAGCTCGGCCTCTTCAGCCTCGCGGCAGGCCTTGACCGTGCTGACTATGCCGCCACCGGCGCGGGCGATTTCTTCATAGCTGGCGCCCTGCAGCCGCAATTCAAATTCGTTGGCCCTGTTGCCGGCAAACACCAGATGGGTGTGGGCATCGATGAGACCCGGAGTGATCCAGCCGCCCTTGCCGCGATAAACCGGGGTCGCCAGGGCATCGAAGCTGGGCAGTTCGCTGCGCTTGCCAAGCCAGGCAATTTTGCCGTCCTTCACCGCCAGCGCTGCATCCGTGATGGCACCGTAAGCTTCGGTTATGGCAGCGTCCATGGTGGCGATATTGATATCAATCCAAACCTGATCCCAAGACATGATGACTCCTGTGTAGTGACGGGCGGCGGTTAATTTTAGGGGCTTGCTTGTGGTTGCTTGTATATACAAGCTAGGATTATAGCCGACATTTCAGATTGGGATAAAGGGACCGGGCCCGGCAAAATGCAGCGGCCCGCCAGGAAGAGTGATGGTCACTGCCAAGTTCGCGGAAATCAAACAATACATTATCGCCCGCATCGAATCAGGTGAGTGGGAAGAGCACGCCCGGGTTCCCTCGGAGAACCAGTTGGCGGAGCAGTTTGGCTGCAGCCGCATGACCGCCCGCCGCGCCCTGACCGAGCTGGTGGACGCCGGGGTGCTGGAGCGCTCCCAGGGGCTGGGCACCTTTGTGGCCTCACTCAAATCCCAGTCGCCCATGTTGTCGATTCGCAATATCGCCGATGAAATCAAGGACAGGGGCCACGGTTACAGCGTGCGGGTACTGGAGCTGACGACCATGGAAGCCAGCGCACCCATCGCCATCGCGCTGGGGCTGGAGACCGGCAGTGCCGTGTTCTATTCTGTGCTGGTCCACTGCGAGCAGGGCTTGCCGTTGCAGTTGGAAGAGCGCTTTGTTAACCCCGGTCTCATCCCCGACTATCTGGCCCAAGACTTCAGCCATCTCACGCCCCACGAATACCTGTCGCGGGTGGCGCCGCTCACCGAGGCGCGCCACACCATAGAGGCCATAGTGCCCAAGGAGCAGGTGCAACGGCGCCTGGAGATCCCCGCCTCCGAGCCCTGTCTGCAGATCATCCGCCGCACCTGGTCACGCCAGGGGGTGGTCAGCTTCGCCCGCCTGATACACCCCGGCAGCCGCTTCCGCCTCGGCGGCCATTTGACCTTTAAGTAAGCTGGGGATTCGGTTTGGGTATGGAGCCACACCCTGCATGTTGGCGGGGCCTTTTTCCGTATCCGGGTACGGCGCGGGAAACACTGTATTCAGTACGGCAGCGGCTATATAGCCAAGAGATTGATGCCTAAGCTGATTTCCATACCAGCCTTAGCCGGGAATGACCGGGAAGCCTTTGCCAAAGTAGGTCTTTGTCGCTAGCATAGATGATTGATTTGTTCCCCTGACCGGATCCTTTGTGCCGAAACTGCCAAGACTGCCGCTGGCCCTGATAGTGCCTGTAAGTGTACTGCTGATATACCTGTGCCTGGTCACGGGCGAGTTTCTTTATGAGCAGCAGCAACTCAGGGACACGGCGGCGACCGAGCAGACGGCCCAAATCCGCTCGCAGATGTTCCGTTTGCAGCACATAGTGGAATCGGCGCTGGCGGTCCATGATGAAGAGCGCATCGAGCAGGAAGTCTCCCTGGCCAGTACGGATCTGAACCTGATGGTGCTGGTACTGCTGGATAACAGCAGTGCCATTCGTTATGCCAACCACATAGTCTGGCAGGGCAGCCGGGCCCGGCTGGTGATCGATGGTTATGAGCCAGCCCGCCATGAGCAGGTGGTTCAGGGCGGCACGCCTTGGGTGGCGGTTAATCCCGAGCGCCTGTCGGTGCAGGCCTATTACCCTATCAAAAATTCCGATCCCGGCCGCTTCGGTGAAGTGGAACTCATTTATCTCGAATACGATCTGTCCGCGGCCTTTAACGGTGCCCTCGATCAGTTGCAGCAGCGCTTTTTGCGCATCTGGGGTGTCGGCGCCCTGTTGATTTTGGTGTTGCTGGCGCTGCTGCATGTTACCGGCATTCGCCCCCTGCGATTGCTGGCCAGGGCGGCCGCCAATCCTTCCACCGATGCGTTTGCCCGCCCAATCCCCCTGGCTTCCAGCGAAATTTTCCAGTTGCAGGGCTATCTGGGGGAAACCCAGAGCCGTCTTGAGCGCACGGTAAAACAGCTCAGGGACTGCGAGCAGCGTTGGCTGTTTGCAGTGGAAGGCTCCCATAACGGCATCTGGGATTGGCAATTGGCCAGTGATGAACTGTTCCTGTCCGATCGCTGGAAGGACATGCTGGGCTATGGCCCATCTGAGCTCAGCAGCGAATACCAAAGCTGGGAGTCGCGGATCCATCCCGAAGACAAGGACAAGGTTTTGCAGGCTCTCTATGGCTACCTCAATGGTGAGTCAGAGGTGTATGAGAGCGTGCACCGTATGCGCCATAAACAGGGCCATTATATTTGGGTGCTCGACCGCGGCATGCTGGTGGAATGGGATGAGCAGGGCAAACCGGCACGCCTTATCGGTACCCACAGGGACATCTCGGACGAGGTGCGCAACCAGCAGGCCATAGCCCATCAGGCCAATCACGATCCTTTGACCAATCTGGCCAACCGTCGCGCCGTGATGGACGCCTTGTATGACTTCCAGCAGGGCAGTGGCCGCAAGACGGTCACCCGTAAACGCCTTGGCGCCCTGATGCTGATTGATTTGGATAACTTCAAGATAATCAACGATGCCCTGGGGCATCATCACGGTGATCGGCTGCTTATCCAGGTGGCGGCCCGCTTGGCGGGGGCCTTTTCGGGCAATGCGCTGGTGGCACGCCTGGGTGGGGATGAGTTTGCCGTGGTGGTCCTGGATGTGTCCGAAACGCCGGAAGCGGCCGCCAAGCGCGCCCTTAATTTGGCGGGGCAAATACGGCAACTGATCGCCCGCAGTTTCAACCTGGCCGATCAGCAGCTGAATGTCTCTGCCAGTGTCGGTGTATGTCTGTTCGATAACCAACAGCCCCAGGAACCGGCACAATTGCTGCGGCAGGCCGATATGGCCATGTACGAGGCCAAGGAAAGCGGTCGTGACGGTTGCGCCCTCTACAGCCCGGAACTGGATGACAAGGCGTCCCGCAACCTGTGGATGCAGAACGAGCTGCGCCATGCCATCTCCCGTGCCGAGCTGTTCCTGGTGTTTCAGCCCATAGTCGATGCCCGTGGTGAACTGGTGTGTGCCGAGGTACTGCTGCGCTGGCAACATCCGGAGAAGGGCTTGATTTCGCCGGCGGAATTTATCCCCGTGGCCGAGGGCAGCGGCCTGATCGTGGAGATAGGCCAGTGGGTGTTGCTGGAGGTTTGCCGGGTCATTAAGCGCCTGGAGGCTCAGGGCTGTGAGGTGCCGCCGATGGCGGTCAACATCAGTGCCCGGCACTTCAACCAGCAGGAATTCGCCGAGCGTCTGATTGCCCTGCTCAAGGGGCAGCAGGTGATGCCGCAGCAACTGGAGCTGGAGCTGACCGAATACGCGCTGCTGACCAACCTGAAGCTTATCAGCGAGCGGATGCAGATTCTGCGGCAGGCGGGTATTTCCATCGCCATCGACGATTTCGGCACCGGTTACAGCTCCCTGAGTTATCTGCAGAGTTTGCCGCTGTCACGGCTTAAGCTGGATGCGGCCTTTGTCAGCCGCATCGGCAGCAGCGACGCCGCCGACGCCATAGTCAGGGCCATCATAGACATGGCCCACAGTCTCCGCTTGGCCGTGGTGGCCGAAGGGGTGGAAACCCAATTGCAGCGGGATTTCCTTGATCAACTGCAGTGCGACTTCTTCCAGGGCTACCTGTTCAGCAAACCCATAGGGGAAGCCGAATTTGCCGCCCGTCTCGGCGCCGAAACCTTTACCCAGCCTCAGGCCACGGCCTGAGCTCATGGCCTAAGTCAAGCAGGATTCGAAGAAGGCCGGCATGACCACCGGCTCCTGGGGGCCTAAGGCTTCTCCCTGTTTCAGGCCACTGCCTGAGCCAAGAAGGATTCGATAAGGTCATCACGACTTTCAGGTCCTTGGTATCGAGGCCTATTCCCAGTTTCAGGTCACTGCCTGAGCCAAGCAGGATTCGAAGAAGGCCGGCATGACCACCGGCGCCTGGGGGCCTAAGGCTTTTCCCTTTTTCAGGCCACTGCCTGAGCCAGATGGGGCTCGAAGAAGGCCAGCATGGCGTCCAGGGTCTGTGCCCGGGGCACATCATTTTCCATAAACAGTTCATGCTTGGCGTTGGCGATATTAACCAGCTGACAGCGCCCCCCCACGGCCCGTTTCTGGGCCTCGTTATCCACTATGCTGTCTTCGTCCGCCTGCAGGATCAGTAGCGGTATCTTGCTCTCCCGTGCCGCCAGCACACTGGCATCGCAGGCGTCGAGGGCCTCCAGTAACCAGCGGTTGGTGGGTGAGCCCAGTTGCAGCTGCGGATTGGCCTGGTACAGGGCGCGGTAATCATCATATCTCTCGCGGCAATGGGTCAGGTCATTCTTGGCGAACGGCGTAGCCTCGTAATCGCCGCCACCGAGAATATAGTTGGGCTGGCCCTTGTCACTGCTGTCGAGCTTGTGTGCCAGCCAGCGGATAAACACCTTGCTCATGGGCAGGCGAATACCGTACATGGGGGCCGAAAAAGCCGCTGCCAGGAATTGGCCGCCATGGCGCTCCAGGTACAGACTGCCGATACAGCCTCCCATGGAATGGCCGCTCAGCAGCAGCGGGCCCTCGGCCCGAGGCAGCACCAGTTTGTCCATAAAGATTTTAAAATCATCAATATAGTCATCAAATCGGGCGACGTGGCCCTGATGGGGATTGGCGGTTAAGCGGGAGGAAAGTCCCTGGCCCCTATGGTCGAGGGCGTACAGGCTATAACCCTTGTCATGGAGTTCGGCGAACAGCTCCAGGTATTTCACGAACGACTCTACCCGGCCATTGCTGAATACCAGGGTCGCCCGCGGCCGGGGATGACGCAGTTCCATGGCGCAAATCTCGACTCCGGGGGCCGTGGTCAGGCGCTGCATGTAAATTTGCTCCGCTAGCGGCTTGAACGCCGCCGGCAGTTGCATACTTGTGTCTGCCAGAGACTGGGTAAACATCTTGTCGCTCATAACACCATTAGCCCCGATGGGCGGCAATAAAATCATCTATTTGCTGTTCCAGCACCGACATGGGCACTGAGCCGTTTTCCAACACAGCGTCGTGGAAGGCGCGGATGTCGAATTTGTCACCCAGGGCCGTCTCGGCCTTGGCCCGCAGGCGCTTGATGGTCAGCTCTCCAATCTTGTAGGACAGGGCCTGACCGGGCCAGGAAATGTAGCGGTCTATCTCTGTGGTTACATTGTGCAGTGACAGCGCAGTGTTGCCGGCCATGAAGTCTATGGCCTGCTGCCGGGTCCAACCCTTGGCGTGCATGCCGGTATCCACCACCAGACGGGCGGCACGCCACATTTCATAGGTCAGGCGGCCGAAGTTGCTGTAGGGATCCTTGTAGAAGCCGCCTTCCAGACCGAGGAATTCACTGTACAGGCCCCAGCCCTCACCGAAGGCGGAGATATAGCTGTAGCGCCTGAAGTTGGGCAGTTGCTCCAGCTCCTTGTTGATGGAGATCTGCAGATGGTGACCGGGCACGGCCTCGTGCAGTGTCAGGGCCTCCAGTTCGTACAGGGGACGCTTGTCGAGGGCATAGGTGTTGACCCAGTAGTAGCCGGCCCTGTCATCGGATTCGCTGCCGGAATAACGTCCTGTGGTGTACTTGGGGGCGATTTCCGCCGGTACGGGTTCAATGCCGTAGGGCGCCCGTGGCAGCTTGCCGAAGAAGCGCGGCAACATGGCATCGGCCTTCTTGGCAATATAGGCCGCTTCCTTCAGCAGTTGCTCCGGGCTGGTGACATAGAAGCGCGGATCGGTGCGCAGGAAATGCAGGAAATCGGCGAAACTGCCCTTAAAGCCGGTTTCCTTGATCAGTTGCTCCATCTCGCCACGGATACGCTTCACTTCCTTGAGGCCCAGCTGGTGTACTTCTTCCGAGCTCATGTCCAGGGTGGTGTAGTAGCGCACCCGGTTTTCGTAGAAGGCCTTACCGTCGGGCAGATCGTAGGCGGCGATGGATTCGCGGGCGCCGGGAATGTATTCCTTGGTCATGAAATCATAAAAATCGCGGTACAGGGGCAGCACCTTGTCCCGCACCAGGGCTTCACCGCGACTGCGCAGCTCGGCCTGCTGCTCGGCGCTGAAACCGGCCGGGAACTGGGTGAAGGGAGCGAAATAGCTGCTGTCCTTAACCGGCACGATAAAGGCGCTGATACTGTCCTCAAACCCCTTGAGCGTGACCTTGGGCGGGGTGATCCCCGCGGCCAAACCTTGCTTCAGCCAATGGGTTTGCTGGGCGAAATAGGTCGGCAGGGCTTCGAGCTTGGCCAGATAATGCTGATAGTCCTCAAGGGTCTTGAAATTGCCCTTGCTGATCCCGGCCACGTAGGCGTGGAAGCCACCCTCGGAGGTAATGGGCAGGTAATGGTCCTTGAAGTGATACATGTCGACATCGTTCTGCAATTGGCCCTGCAATATGTCGGCATTGATCCTGTCGGTCTTGGACAGGCTGCTGCGGTCGAGCTGCTTGATGGCCGCCAGCAGTTGCGCCTGTTGTTTGAATCTGGCCTCCAGCGCCTGTGGCGACATGTCGGTCAGCTTGCCGGCGGCTGTGGCATCGCCCATGGCATAGGCCATTTCGGGGCTGGCGGCCAATTGGGCGGCCCAGGCCTGGTCAATCAGTTGCTGCAATTTGGACGTTTGCCTCGCTTCAATCTGAGAATGGGGTGCTTGGGCAGCTTGATGAGTACTGCAGGCACCCAAGGCGCATATCAGCAGGGCAGGGGTCAGAATTTTATGCATTTTTTAGTTCCTTGTTATTTTGCAGCCGTCCCGATTATGCCTCAGTCGGAGGGGAAACGTCAGCCCAAACCCCGGGTATATTGGATTCAGAATCGGAGAATTTGTTGATTTCGCGAACAGATTGAACATTACTCAGAGGGCGGAAGGAAAATGCATGTTAAACTTGGTCGTCGCCCAAGACCAAGAATAACAACGCATTGGCGGGGCCATTTAAACAGGGGTTAACTATGATTGATAATTCGATTCCTTTGGTGGATCTCCACCGGCATCTCGACGGCAATGTACGGGTGCAGACCATATGGGAGCTGGGCCATCAGCACGGTATTGCCTTGCCTGCGTCTTCCTTGGACACCCTGGCGCCCTTTGTGCAGATCCAGGGCAAAGAGTCCAGCCTGGTGGCTTTCTTGAAAAAGCTGGATTGGATGGTAGCCGTGCTGGCCGATCTGGATGCGGTCAAGCGGGTGGCCTATGAAAACGTGGCCGATGCCGCCCTGTCCGGCCTGGACTATGCCGAGCTGAGATTCAGCCCCTATTACATGGCCATGAACCATAAACTGCCCATCGAAGGTGTGGTGGAAGCGGTTATTGATGGCGTGGCCGCCGGCCTGAAAGACTATCCCCAGGTGAAGATTAAGCTTATCGGCATCATGTCACGTTCTTTCGGTCAGGACGCCTGCACCGCCGAATTGGATGGTTTGCTGGCCCATAAAAACAAGCTGGTGGCCATAGATCTGGCCGGTGATGAGCTGGGCTTCCCTGGCGCCCTGTTTAATGACCATTTTGCGCGGGTTCGCAAGGCGGACCTGCAGATCACAGTTCATGCCGGTGAAGCCGCCGGACCCGAGAGCATGTGGCAGGCGATTCAGGAACTGGGTGCGACCCGCATCGGCCACGGTGTCAATGCGATTCGCGATCCCAAGCTGATGGAATTCCTGGTGGAAAAACGCATCGGCATTGAGTCATGCCCCACCAGTAACCTGCACACCTCAACGGTCAAGTCCTACCTGGACCATCCGCTGCGCCGCTTTATGGAAGCCGGGGTGCTGATAGGTCTCAATACCGACGACCCAGGTGTCAGCGCCATCGATATAGCCCATGAGTACAAGGTTGTAGCCGAAGAGATGGGTTTCAGCGCCGCCGAGTTGGCCCGTCTGCAGCGCAATGGTGTGGAGATGGCTTTCCTGTCCGACAGCGAGCGCAAGGCACTGTATGCCGCCAAGGCCTGACACGCCCATTTATAGACACAAAAAAACCGGCCAATTGGCCGGTTTTTTATTGCCGGGGTTTAGATAACCCGGGAGAACTGTTGCTGACGGGCCTTCTCGCGGAAGTAGACGTCGAAGCACATGCAGATATTGCGGATCAACAACTGCCCTGTATTGGACACAGTGATCTTGCGATCCGCTATGCTGACCAGTTTGTCGTCGATAAAGGTCTGCAGCAGCTTGAGATCCTGGGCAAAGTAATCTTCGAATACCAGGTCAAACTTCTGGTCTATGGTGGCCATGTCCAGTTCGAAGTGACAAATGAGCTGCTTGATTACCGCACGGCGAATTTCATCGTCGGCGTTGAGGTTGCAGCCTTTCCACAGGGCGTGACCCTGGGCATCAATCGCCTCGTAATAGGGACGAATATCCTTCTGATTCTGGGCATAGCAGTCGCCGATCTGGCTGATTGACGATACACCGAGGCCCAACAAGTCGCACTCCTCCTGGGTGGTGTAGCCCTGGAAGTTGCGGTGCAGCTTACCGGCCCGTTGCAGCTTGGCCAGCTCATCATCGGGCTTGGCAAAGTGGTCCATACCTATGTACTGGTATCCGGCTTCGGTCAGTGTATTGATGGTCTGCTGCAACATGGTCAGCTTTTGCTGGGGTGCGGGCAGATCTTCATCCCTGATCTTGCGCTGGGCAGCGAAGCGGGACGGCAGGTGAGCATAGTTGAACACCGACAGACGGTCCGGTGACAGGTCGAGAATGCGCTTGATGGTTTCGGCGAAAGTCTCGGGAGTCTGGTGTGGCAGACCGTAGATAAGATCCACGTTGGTGGACTCAAAACCCATGGCCTTGGCGCGGTTGATCAGGTCGAAAATAAACTGCTCGTCCTGCTCGCGGTTAACCGCTACCTGTACCTGCTTGTTGAAATCCTGTACCCCAACAGAAATACGGTTGAAGCCGGCCTGTTTCAGGGTGTCGAGCATGGACAGCTCAATCTCACGGGGGTCGACCTCAATGGAGAATTCCCCTTCGGCAGCGAAGTTGAAATGCTGCTTCAGCAGATCGGTCAGACGCAGTATTTGCTCGGGGCTTAAGAAGGTCGGTGTGCCACCACCCCAGTGCATTTGGGTCACTGTGTAGTGCTTGAACAGCGGTGCCCGGCTGACAATCTCGTTGGCCAAATACTCTATGTATTGATCGGCCTTGTGGGCGTGACGAGTGATTACCTTATTACAACCGCAGTAATAACAAAGCTTTGCGCAAAATGGAATGTGTAGATAGAGTGATAACTTATCGCTCTTGCTGTTGGATATGGCCCGCTGCAGATCCTGCTCGGTAAAGGCATCGTTAAACTCCAGCGCCGTTGGATAAGAGGTATAACGTGGACCGCTGTAGTTGTATTTCTCGATCATCGACTGATCCCAACTGATTTGGGTTGGCTGTTTCAAGTCGTGCCCTCCAATTAATTTAGCAATAGGCGAATTATGCGGCTTCGATGGTCAAATAACTTTGATCCATGTTGTAAATTCAAAAATAAGATAGAGAACCATAATGAAAAAAGCGCTGCTCCCTTTATCCCTGATGTTACTCAGTGTCCAGGCCCAGGCCCTGACGCTGATCCATGCTGGCCAGATTATCGATGGCCGTTCCGATGCCCCCATGCAGCAGGCGACCCTGGTGCTTGATGGCAACCTGATCCAGGCCATTGAGCCCGGCTATAGGGCCGCGGCCGAAGGCGATACCGTCATCGACTGGCGCGACGGTACCCTGATGCCCGGCTTTATCGACATGCATACCCATCTGACGTTCAGGGGGGGCGAGGGCGCGTATCTTGAACCTTACACTCTGAATCCGGCCGATGTGGCCCTGCGTGGTGTCTTGTACGGCCAGAAGACCATGAATGCCGGTTTTACCACTGTGCGGGATCTGGGGGACATGGGCAATGCTTCCGTGGCGCTGCGCAATGCCATCAACAAGGGCTGGGTACAGGGGCCAAGGATCTACACCGCTGGTACCAGCATAGCGACAACCGGCGGCCATGCCGATAAAACCAATGGCCGCAATCTGGAGCTGGTGGGCGATCCCGGGCCCAAGGAAGGGGTAATCAATGGTGCGGCCGAGGCCTACAAGGCGGTGCGCCAGCGTTATAAGGAAGGAGCCGACCTTATCAAGATCACTGCGACCGGCGGGGTGTTGTCGGTGGCCAAGAGCGGTGAAAATCCCCAGTTCACCGATGAAGAACTCAAAGCGATAGTGGCGGCCGCCAGTGATTATGGCTTTAAGGTGGCTGTGCATGCCCATGGCAAGGAAGGCATACGCCGCGCCATTCTCGCCGGGGTCAACACCATAGAGCACGGCACCTATATGGATAAGGACCTGTTCCCTTTAATGAAAAAACATAATGTTGCCTTGGTACCCACCCTGATGGCCGGTGAGTATGTGACCGAGAAGGCCAAGATTGACGGCTTCTTCCCCGAGTTGGTGCGCCCCAAGGCGGCGGAAATTGGTCCCAAGATCCAGACTACCTTCGCGGCGGCGTACAAGGCCGGGGTGCGTATTGCCTTCGGGACCGATGCCGGGGTGTTTGAGCATGGTGACAATGCCCGGGAATTCAGTCTGATGGTGGCGGCGGGTATGCCACCGATGAAGGCGATTCAGTCGGCCACCTCGGTGGCGGCCGAGGTCTTGGGTGAACCCAAAATCGGCATTCTGGAACCGGGCCGCTTTGCCGATGTGGTGGGGGTCAGAGGCAACCCGCTGAAAGATATCCAGCTGTTGGAGCGGGTGTCTTTGGTGATCAAGGACGGCAAGGTGGTCAAGATACCCAGAGGCGAACAAGCGGAGTGATGAAAAGGGCGCCGAGGCGCCCTTTTTCAATGGTTGCTGACCTTGAAGTCGCTGAGACGCTTGGCCTCATCCAGTATGGCCTGCTCGAACTCGGCTTCGGACTTCATGCGTTCAAAGTCGAGTCGCATCCGCTCCTGCTTCGGCAGGGCCTGGCGCGCGTCCATGATGGGATGATCCTTGATGCGCTCAAAGTGAGTAAACAGCGCCGGATAGTCTGGGCTGACCCTGTCGGTGAGCGACAGCACATCAAACAAGCGGGCTATCCGCACCACACCTTCGGAAATTTCACAGCGATCTTCGGTCATGGCCAGGGCGATATAACGGATATCCCCCAGCACAGATTCGCGGCGGGTATCGGCCTGCTCCTTGCGTGCCTTGGCTTCTTCAACTTGCTGTTGTTGCTGCTTACGCACCTTCAATAACAGCAAAGTGGCATAGCCTGCCAGGCCCAAAATAATGGCGGCCCCCAGAATGGTCAGCGTCGTCAGCATGCCAGTTTCCCCTATCAGTCTTGCTGGTAGTCTTTCAGTAACTCGGCGCCGGATTCGAATTTCTCCAGCAGATCGTCGTCGCTGCTTGGGCGGCTGGCCGGAGCCTCGTCGATGTCCGCGATACCCAGCTTTTCCATCAGCGCTTCAATCTTGCTGAGCTGCTTATCAAGCCAGCTTTGGTCTTCTGCGCTGAGATCGCGACCTTCTTCCAGCATATCCAGCAGGTTGTTGAGGCGCGGATCTTCCTCCAGTGCCAACAGTTTTTGCTCGTCACTGAGTTTGGGTTGTTTGACCTTGGCCTGTGGCTTGCTGTCTGTGAGCGTGAGGGCCACCGGCTTTTTACTGCCGTGCCTTGGGTCATTACTGGATTTGCGTCCGCTTCCAGAGGGCGAGGCCTGGTTCAGCATGCCTTCGTTGTGACGGCTGCCAGCCTTGTTGCCGGAGTCACGCTTGCGTTTGCTGCTTGCGACTTCTTCGCTCTTTTTCAGTTTGGGTTTGCGTTTGGGGCCGTTTTCGCCGCCCTTGCGCGTCTTTTTGATACGGGTCATAACATTCTCAGATCAGATGACAGTGTTGGCCTTGGAAAACCGAGTCAGGGCTCAATCAGCAAGGTGCGAAACAAGGTCGCGTGTTATATCAGATCCCGATGCTTTTTGCATCAGAATGAGGTCGTTTCCGGCAAATAATAGCCCAAGGCCACTGGCCGCGGCCAGGTATTCAAAGGTTGCGCGGCTGCAGAAGCTGACATGAGCCAGGTTGTTCTTGTGATGCCATTTGGCAAAGTTGTCTTCCCGCTGCAACAAACGGGTGTTGATTGCCAAAAATGCGCCGGGCTTCAGCAGGCGAACCAGCAACTCCCACTCGCGCCCCGGGTTGATAAAGTGCTCAAAGACCCGAAAGCAGCTGACAAAATCATACTGGCATCGCAACAGGTCATGCCTGGGGGCAAGATACACATCGAACTGGTTAAGGCTGTGACCGGCGGCTTCAATTATGGCGAGGCTGCTGGCATCCAAAAGCCGGCCGTAGTTGAGGCCTTGGAGTCTGGCATCCGTGGTTTTGCTCAATTCCCCCAGCAGCGGCAACAAAAACTGCGACAACTGCTTTTGCTTTATTCCGCCCGGCTCCCGACCATAACGGCGGCGAATCGCTTCGGGGGGCAGGTGACTGCCGACATCCGCAAACACCAGCTCGCAGCGTGGGCAACGGAAGTAGCTGCGTTTCTTGTCCTGGTGAAAAAATGCGGCTTCTCTGTGGTGGCACAGGGGGCAGGCTTGCATGGGGTTCGGTCCAACTGACTTCCAGGGGCGGGCACCAGTATAACAAGTTGGCGCCCCAAAAGAAAAAAGGCGGCAGTAGGCCTGCCGCCTTAACATCGGTGCCTCAGCACCTTATCCTGATTCCAAGTATCCTTACTTGCTATGTGACTTTCCCGGTCAGATCCATCTTTTTCTTACTGCTTTCCTTGCCGGTATTTCTCGTTATCGGTCTTCCAGACGCTTTCTATTTCGTCCTGCTATCTTCCTGAACACAGCTTCCGTAGATGGTCTTCTATGACACATCCTGTTCCAACCCGTCATCATTGACGCTAACTTTACCATCCATGTAGTAAGACTCTCAGTGTGGCAGTAAGAACAATTCTGCAAAGTTCAAAACTGATTTTTCTGCCCATGCTGACAGTTTTAAGGGTAGTGCTAAACAGCAATTGCCAAACTCGGCGTTTCCCTTATTGGTTTTGACCCGGATCTCAGCGCGAAATCACTACTCATTATTATTATTGGCGAGTGGTCTTAGTAAAGTTATTGTTATTAGTTGACTTTATTCTTATATCTTAAATGTAAACCGTACCGAAACCTGAAAGTTGTTTGAATGATTTTTGTACTATCAGTTGGGTTCATCCCGGTACGTCGCCAATTAAACCCAAAAGGGTGATCTTTGTCAAGTCTTTATCTTGTCAGTTTACGTTAACGTAAACTTGGGGCGATAAAAAAGGGTGGACTCATGCCACCCTTTTATCATCACTCGGTGTTATTTCAGACCGGCGATGTACTTTGACAGAGCTTCGATATCCGCATCGGTCAGCTTGCCGGCGATATCCTGCATCATGCCGTTCAGATCGTTGGCGCGGGCCTTGGTGCGGAACTTAGTCAGCTGGATCTTGATGTAATTGGCATGTTGACCAGCCAGAGATGGGAAACCGGCCAGACCAGCACCTTTACCATCGGGACCATGACAGGCCATACAGGCAGTCACGCCGCGGGACATATCACCACCTGTGTACAGTTGTTTGCCAAGGGCTGGTACATCTTGTACTTCAATGGCTTGAACTGATTGGCTGGCGAAAAATGCCGCAACATCTTCAATGTCCTGCTGACTCAGAGGCATGGCCATGCCACCCATGATGGGATCCATACGGCCTTCTTTACCACCTGATTTGGCAGCACTCTGGAAGTCGTGCAATTGCTTTTCCAGATATTGAGGGTGCTGACCGGCCAGTTTGGGGTACATGTCGATCATGCTGTTGCCATCCATGCCGTGGCAGGCTGAACAGACGAGAGCTTTGGTTTTTCCCGCTTCGGCATTGCCTTCAGCCATTGCAGTGGAAGACATGGCAGCGAGAACAGACAGCGCAAGAGCTAATTTCTTCATAGCGTTCCAACTTCTTGTTAAGATTATTGTCCTGAGCTTACCGGCCTGGCCCGCAAGCGTGGTAAAATACACTGAGTATAGTCGGGCAAATATTTTACACGAAAACCTGTAAAAGTAAGCAAATCTTCAGAAAATATGCCCGATGCCGAATAAATTTTGGAGCCAAATGTGACTCAGACCCGGATTGATTTTCGCCAAACCAAATTTCTTATCAGCGCCCCGGACATAGCGCATCTGGATCAACATCTTCCCGGTGATGTAGGTGTAGAGATTGCTTTTGCCGGTCGCTCCAATGCCGGCAAATCCAGTGCTCTCAATGCCTTGACCGAACAAAAGAACCTGGCGCGCACCAGTAAAACCCCGGGCCGAACCCAGCTGATCAACGTATTTGCTTTGGATGAGCACAGGCGTTTGGTGGACCTGCCCGGTTATGGTTTTGCCCAGGTACCGTTGGCAATGAAACAAAAATGGCAACATGCGCTGGGAGAATATCTGCAAAAGCGTGCCTGTCTCAGCGGTGTGGTGGTGTTGATGGATATCAGGCATCCGCTCAAAGATCTTGATATGCAGATGATCGAATGGGCCGTTGCCAGTGAAATTCCGGTGCTGGCCCTGCTGACCAAGGCCGACAAACTGGCACAGAGCGCGAAGATGAAGACAGTCAATGAGGTGCGCAAGGAGTTGGCCGAGTTCGGTGACTGGGTGCGGGTCGAACCTTTCTCATCGTTGAAGGGTACGGGTAAGCCCAAGGTACTGGCGATTCTTGACGAATGGTGTCATCCCGAGTGGTTGGAGCAGGCCGAGGAGCCGGATGGCCAGGCTTAAGCTTGCTTGATACTAAAAACGCCGCAACTGCGGCGTTTTTTATTGTCCGCATTCAGCCGGAGCGCAGGCAAAAAAAACGCCGTTGACAGGGTCAGCGGCGATAAAAAAGTTAGCTCTTTGGGGAGAAGCTAAAATTCAACAAGACTCAAGTACCACCAAACTGCGTCTGGATGGCTCTCAATGACGAAAGCATATCCCGAACCAATCAAAAATTAAAGTATTTGCTCTAAAATATTTTTCAGACATAAAAAAAGCCCCAGCAAATGCTTGCTGGGGCGCCAGTATTTGGCAGTTCACTAGAAGTGAAATAAAGGTCTGAAAGATAGAACATCTTAACCTCTGTACCCTACGCAGAGAATATTACCCCATTTATCTCCAAAGTAAAAACAGTTTTTGTAAAAAAGCGACAATTATGTGAGCCATCACTCAGATGGTTGCGCTAAAAGGCAGCACTTTTTGATCTGTAACTTTCTCAAATAGATAAAATATCAATTGCTTAGCGTATTTTTACCGCATGGGCGGCTAAATCTGATCTATTTACAACAAAATACGCTGCGGGCCGCTTTGAGTAAGGGGTGTGTGATTGTTTTGAAAATAGGTTGAGGAGGGCCAGAAACAAAAAGCCGTGCGGGGCACGGCTTTTTGCTGAGAGGGGACTTAGTGGGCTTGATCCCAGTTGTCGCCGAGACCGGCTTCCGCCAATAGCGGAACATTCAGGTTGGCGGCTGCCGCCATCAGGCTGCAGATCTTGCTCTTCAATGCTTCGGCCTTGTCGGCATCCACCTCAAACACCAGTTCATCGTGTACCTGCATTATCATGCTGATTTCACCTTGGGTCTCGGTGGCTATCCAGTGCTGAATGGCAATCATGGCCTTCTTGATAATGTCGGCGGCCGTGCCCTGCATTGGGGCGTTGATCGCTGCGCGTTCGGCGGCCTGGCGGCGCATGGCGTTGCGATCGCGGATTTCCGGCAAATACAACCGGCGACCAAACAGGGTGCTGACATAGCCCTGTTCTGCGGCGGCGGCCCGGGTTTCTTCCATATACTTGAGCACCCCTGGATAGCGGGCAAAGTAAGTATCTATATAGCTTTGGGCCTCGTTGCGGGGGATGTCGAGCTGGCGGGCGAGGCCGAAGGCTGACATGCCGTAAATCAAACCAAAGTTGACCGCCTTGGCGCGGCGACGCTGCTCAGGTGTCACTGTTTCGAAGGCCACATCAAAGACTTCGGCGGCGGTGGCCCTGTGAATGTCCTTGCCTTCGGCAAAGGCCTTCAGCAGGCCGGGATCCTGGGACAGGTGCGCCATGATCCGCAATTCAATCTGGGAATAGTCGGCCGCCAGGATCAGTTTGCCTTCGGGGGCGATAAAGGCCTGGCGAATACGGCGACCTTCCTCGGTGCGAATGGGAATGTTCTGCAGGTTGGGATCGCTGGACGACAGACGGCCGGTGGCGGCATTGGCCTGGTGATAGCTGGTGTGTACCCGCCCCGTTTTGCCGTTGATCATCAGCGGCAGCTTGTCCGTATAGGTGCTCTTGAGCTTGGTCAGGCTGCGGTGTTCAAGGATGATTTTCGGCAGGGGATAATCCAGTGCCAGCTCTACCAAGACTTCCTCGGCGGTGGATGGCGCACCCTTGGGCGTCTTCTTCAACACTGGGTAACCCAGCTTGTCAAAGAACAGTTCCTGCAATTGCTTGGTGGACGACAGGTTGAAGGGCCCGCCGGCGATCTCGTGGGCTTGCTGTTCCAGCTGATCTATCTTGCGTGCCAGTTCATCGCTTTGCTGTGACAGCAACATGGCATCGATCAATACACCCCGGCGCTCAATGTCTGACAGCACATCGATCAGTGGCAGTTCCAACTCCTTGAACACGCTTGCCAATCCTTGTTCACGTTCCAGTCTTGGCCACAAATGTTGGTGCAGGCGCAGGGTAATATCCGCGTCTTCGGCGGCGTAGGGTGCGGCCTGTTCCAGGGCTATCTGGTTGAAGGTCAGCTGCTTGGCGCCTTTGCCCGCTATGTCTTCGAAGGCAATATTCTTGTGGCCCAGGTACTTGAGTGCCAAGCCGTCCATGTCGTGACGGGAGGCCACAGAGTTGAACACGTAGGACTCGAGCATGGTATCAAAGACCACACCTTTGAGATTAATGCCGGCGTTGGCGAGCACACTCATATCGTACTTAATGTTCTGACCCACCTTATGAACGGCCGGGTCTTCGAGCAATGGCTTGAGTTTGTCGAGCACCAGCTGGCGTGGCAACTGCTCCGGCGCGCCTGGATAGTCGTGGCCAATTGGCAGGTAGGCGGCCTTGCCGGCTTCGATGGCGAAGGACAGGCCAACGAGTTCGGCCTGCATGTAGTCGAGACTGGTGGTTTCGGTATCGACCGCAAAGAGTTCCGCCTGGCGCAGGCGCTCCAGCCAGCTGTCCAGTTGCGCTTCGGTCAAAATGGTATCGTACTGGGTGTCAATGACAGGAGCTGGGCCGGCATCCTGTGACGCTTGAGCATCTTGAGTTTGCGCGCCATTTTTGGCGTTTCCTCTGGGACTCTTGTTATCCAGAACTTCTGCCAGCCAACGCTTGAATTCCATTTCGCCGTAGCAGGCAATCAGCTCGTCTCGGTCGGGGTCGGTCAAAGACAGGCTGTGCCAGTCCTGTTCCAGGGTAACGTCTGTCTTAATGGTCGCCAGGCGGTAGGACAGCTCCAGCATCTCGGTATTGTCACGGATCTTGGCCGCCATGGTTTTGGCACCGCGAAAGCCCAATTCGGTAACGCTGTCGGGTTCGGCCAGCAGTTTGCCGACACCACCGGCGCCAGTGAGCATGGCCAGTGCGGTCTTCTCACCCACACCGGGCAGACCCGGGATGTTGTCGGCCTTGTCGCCCATCAGTGCCAGCAGGTCGATAATCAGTTCGGGTCCGACTCCAAACTTGGTGGTCACCTCTTCCGGCCCCATTATGGTGTCGGTCATGGTGTTGATCAGTGTGATATGGGGATTGACCAGCTGGGCCATGTCCTTATCGCCTGTGCTGATCAGCACGCTGCGGCCCTCGGCGGCGGCCTGCACTGCTATAGTGCCTATCACGTCGTCGGCCTCGACGCCGGGAATGCACAGCAGTGGCAGGCCCAAGGCTCTGATAATGCGATGCAAAGGCGCAATCTGGCTGCGCAGATCGTCCGGCATCGGCGGTCTGTGGGCCTTGTATTCTGTGTACATCTCGTTGCGGAAGGTCGGTCCCTTGGCATCAAAGACCACCGCCATCTGGCTGGGCTGGTAGCGGGACAGCAAACTGCGCAGCATATTAACCACACCGTAAACGGCACCCGTGGCTTCACCCTTGGAGTTGGTCAGGTGTGGCGGGGCATAATAGGCGCGATACAGGTAGGAAGAACCATCCACCAGGATGAGTGGGTCGTGGGCTATTTCTGGCATAAAAGAGTGCCTTTGCTGTCCTTGAAATCTTGGTGGCTAAGGATGCCACATCCCTTGAAGATCGGCCACCGCCAAAAGCCCACAGCCTGTGGATAAGTCTGTGAGCTAAAAAGGTCAACAATGTGAGAAGGTTATGAATACTACCGAAGGGTTCATGCTTAACTTGTTGAAAACCGATGATTTAATTTTTTATTGTGATTTATCTTGCAATTCCGCCGAATCTTCCTGATTTGTGGATTTCTTTGTTGGTTGTTTTTCTCTGGCTCTGCGGCCATGCTATCGGCATAGGGTCCAAAATACCGATGAACTAACTTAGCATGATTTTTAATCAGATCAATCGAAATGTGATCTGTTTGTTAAAACTAAATGACATAAGAGGGACGTTTTTATGAAAAATATCGCAGTGCTGTTGGCGGGATGCGGTGTCTATGACGGCAGTGAAATTCATGAGGCGGTATTGACCCTGCTGACCCTGTCCCAGGCCGGGGTGCATTACCAATGTTTCGCACCCAATATCGAACAAATGCACGTGGTCAATCACCTGACCGGTGAGGTGGTTCAGGGCGCAAAGCGTAACGTATTGGAGGAAGCGGCGCGTATCGCCCGCGGTAATATCAAGGCGACCCAGGCGCTGGACATCGACAAGTTTGATGCGCTGATCATCCCCGGTGGCTTCGGGGCAGCCAAGAACCTGTGCAACTTTGCCGTAAAAGGCGCCGACTGTGAGGTGGCACCCGAGGTGACCGGCTTTATCGGTGCCTTCCGTGATGCAGGTAAACCCGTGGGCTTTATCTGTATTTCACCCGTGATGATCCCCAAACTTTATGGCGCTGGTGCCCAGGGCACCATAGGCACGGATGAAGGTACGGCCGCAGCTTTTACCGCCATGGGCGGTGAGCATCACAGGGCCTGTGTGGATGAAATAGTGGTGGATGAGAAACGCAAAATAGTCAGTACCCCTGCTTATATGCTGGCGGACTCCATCGCCGAGGCGCAAAGCGGCATAGATAAGCTGGTGCACAAGGTGTTGGCCCTGGCTTAAGTTCCAATCAGGGTTTGCGACTGTCGAGCCAACCCTGACCCAATCCTATGACCAGGCCGGCGAGGTGCGCCCCGTTGGCCATGGACATACCCAGTACATCGAAAAAGCCCAGCAGCATCCACAGCAGCATAAAACCCATGTATGCCGGTGGCAGTCCAATACCGGCTTGCGGTTTCTTTATCCCCATCACCCAGGTGTAACCCGCCACGGCATAGACCACGCCCGACAAACCGCCGAAATTGGGGCCGGTCAGCAGGTATTGGGCCAGATTGGGCAGGGTGCCCGCGACGAGCAAGAGCAGCAGCAGTGGCCCCGTACCCAGCCGGGTCTCTATCTTACCGCCCAGATACCACCACCAGAGCAGGTTGAAACTGATGTGCATCAGCGAGAAGTGCATCAGGGTAGGGGTAAACAGGCGCCAGACCTCGGCATGACCGTTGGAGACAGCGCCGAAAAAGCTCAGCAGACTGTAGGTTTGCTGGCCCAGTCCCAGCTGCATGGCGCCGTAGACCAAAATGCAAAGGGCGAACACCAGCAAGGTTAGTGGGCCTGCGCCGGTCAGGAAACGGCTGAACAATGCCAGTGCAGGGGCTCCGTAATCCAGGCCGGCGTGCAAATCGCCGTGTTCCCAGGAAGCCTGCAGGTATTTGGCATCGTAGGGATGGCTGATGAAGTGGTCAAATTCAGCCCTGGCGCGGGAATAATCCTGCTCCCGCTCCACGCTGACAATGACGCCGTGCTCCGCCTGTTGAATACGGCAAGACACGCCCTGGCCGCGCAGATAATCCACCAGGGCCTGGGCGGCGCGGGGATTGGGCAGGCGGCCAATTTCCATCAGACGTGGGCCAGGTGCCAGGCGCTGTAACCGCCGTCGAGGCTGAAAACCTGGTCGAAACCCTGCTCGGCCAGGTAGGCTGCGGCGTTCTGGCTGCTGATACCGTGGTAGCATACCACCACCAGGGGCTTGTCCATGTCGGATTCGGCGATAAAGCGGGCCAGGTTTTCATTGCTGAGATTGACCGAGCCTTCGATATGACTGCTGCCATAACTCTGGGCGTCGCGAATATCGGCGATTTGAACTTGATCGCCGTGGTCGGCGCGCATGTGGATGAGCTCGTTAACGCTCAGGTGCTTAAAGCTGGACATGATGAAATCCGGGGTATTGATCAATAGCTATAGTGTGCAACAGGGTGCTGCAATCTGTACAGCACCCTGTTGAAGCGGGTTAATCCCAGCTGAGGATAACCTTGCCGGACTGGCCGGAGCGCATGGCGTCGAAGCCCTGCTGGAAGTCATCCACCTTATAGTGGTGGGTGATGATGGGGGACAGATCCAAGCCAGATTGCAGCAGGCTGGCCATCTTGTACCAGGTCTCGAACATTTCACGGCCGTAGATGCCTTTGATGATCAAGCCTTTGAAGATGACCTTGCTCCAGTCGATGGCCATTTCGCCGCCGGGAATACCCAGCATGGCAATCTTGCCGCCGTGGTTCATGGTATCGAGCATGGCGTGGAAGGCCGCAGGCACACCGGACATTTCCAGGCCCACGTCGAAGCCTTCGGTCATGCCCAGGTCTTTCATCACGTCCCTGAGATTTTCCTTGGCCACGTTGACCGCGCGGGTGGCACCCATTTTACGGGCCAGCTCCAGACGGTATTCGTTGACGTCGGTGATCACCACATGACGGGCACCCACGTGACGGCACACGGCAGCGGCCATGATACCTATGGGACCGGCACCCGTGATCAGCACATCTTCACCCACCAGGTCGAAGGACAGGGCTGTGTGCACCGCGTTGCCGAATGGGTCGAAGATGGCGGCGAGATCGTCGCTGATGTCATCGGGGATCTTGAAGGCGTTGAAGGCCGGGATCACCAGATATTCGGCGAAGGAACCTTCACGGTTCACACCCACGCCGGTGGTGTTGCGGCACAGATGGGTGCGGCCGGCGCGGCAGTTACGGCAGTGACCACAGGTGATGTGGCCTTCGCCTGAAACCCTGTCGCCAATCTTGAAGCCGCGGACTTCCTGGCCGATACCGACCACTTCGCCCACGTATTCGTGACCGACCACCATGGGCACGGGGATGGTCTTTTGTGACCATTCGTCCCAGTTATAGATATGCACGTCGGTACCGCAGATGGCGGTTTTGCGGATCTTGATCAGCAGATCGTTGTGGCCCATTTCCGGCTTGGGGGCGTCCACCATCCAGATGCCTTCTTCGGGCTTGAGTTTGCTCAGTGCTTTCATTGTTTTGCTCCCGGAAAGGGCATCAGATGATGCCCATCTCCTTGCCGATACGGGTAAAGGCCTCGATGGCCTTGTCCAGCTGCGCCCTGGTGTGGGCGGCGGACATTTGGGTACGGATCCGCGCCTGCCCCTTGGGAACCACTGGGAAGGAGAAGCCGATCACATAGATATTTTCTGCCAGCAGGCGATTGGAGAAGTCGGCAGCCAGTTTGGCGTCACCCAGCATCACAGGGATGATGGCGTGATCGGCGCCGGCCAGGGTGAAACCCGCGGCTGACATCTTTTCACGGAAGTAGCGGCTGTTTTCCCATACGGATTCACGCAGCTCCTGACCGTCCTTGAGCATTTCCAGTACCCGTATAGAGGCGGACACAATGGAGGGGGCCAGGGAGTTGGAGAACAAATAAGGGCGTGAACGCTGACGCAGCCAGTCAATCACTTCCTTCTTGGCTGCGGTGAAACCACCGGAAGCACCACCCAGGGCCTTACCCAGGGTGCCTGTGATGATGTCGACCCGGCCCATCACGTCACAGTACTCGTGGGTACCGCGACCATTGTGGCCGATAAAGCCCACTGCGTGGGAGTCATCCACCATCACCAGGGCGCCGTACTTGTCGGCCAGATCGCATACACCCTTGAGGTTGGCAATCACGCCGTCCATGGAGAATACGCCGTCTGTGGCGATCAGAATATGACGACAACCGGCATCGCGGGCAGCGATCAGTTGGGTTTCCAAATCGGCCATGTCGTTGTTGGCGTAGCGGAAACGCTTGGCCTTACACAAACGCACGCCGTCAATGATGGAGGCGTGGTTGAGGGCGTCCGACACTATCGCGTCTTCGGCACCCAGCAGGGTTTCGAACAGGCCTGCGTTGGCGTCGAAGCAGGAGGAATAGAGTATGGTGTCTTCCATGCCCAGGAATTCGGACAGGCTGGCTTCCAGCTGCTTGTGTATGTCCTGGGTGCCACAGATAAAGCGCACTGAGGCCATACCGAAACCATGGTCGGCCAGGCCCTGTTGGGCGGCCTTGATCAGTTCCGGGTGGTTGGCTAGACCCAGGTAGTTGTTGGCGCAGAAGTTGATCACTTCGGCGTTGTTTACCTTGATGGCCGTTTGCTGGGGCGAAACTATGACGCGCTCGCTTTTGTACAGGCCTTCGGCCTTAACTTCGGCGAGTTGCTGATTAATCTGCTCGTAGAATGAGGGTGATGCCACTTGTCTCTCCTTAGTTAACTTTATTCTGTTTCTTGGAGTGGCGGCATTCTACCCTTAAACCAAATCGCCCGGCAGCTTTTTTTAGCAGCGCGAAGGCCGGATAAATTAGTTTAGGGCTGGCAGGGGTTTCGCATTAAAAAATCTAATCCTTGGCCTGCGATTGACCGCCTAGGATCCATTTGATTGTAGTCGCGGGCGGCACTGAATGTCACCCGCGGTTTGGATCAGCTTGCTTGCGCCAGATAGTGTTGCTCCAACCTGTCAAAGGTGGGGCGGGATTCCGGGGTGGAATAGGCGCGGAAGATCATCAACACCCGCAGCAGGCCCTCATACAGGGATGCCTTGCTGATGCTGGCAATGCTGGATTGGGTCAGCTTGTAACTTATCCAGAAACTGACCAGCATCTTGATGGTATCGGCCAACTCCACTTCTTTGCCGGATTCGATGGCCAGGAAGCCTTCCTGGTTCAGCTGCCTGAGAATGTGACTGGAGTGCTGCAATACCTGTTGCTGGGCCTTGAGATAGCGCTGTTTGAGCTGTTCGTCGCGGCTGAGAATATCCGCCAGGTTGGCGTACATGAAGCGGAATTGCCACATGGTGTAGAAGATGGCATCGAAGTAGCCCATCAGCAGTTCCAGGGTAATTTTTTCCCCTTCATAGGGTTTGAAGCCCGAGGCCAGGTGGCTTTCGTACATGTCGAAGATGCTGCGGATGATGTCTTCTTTATTACGGAAATGGTAATAAAGGTTGCCGGGACTGATATCCATGTGGGCGGCGATATGATTGGTGGTGATGTTGCGTTCGCCATGCTCATTGAACAGTTCCAGGCTGGCATGGATTATCTTGTCACGGGTTTTCATGTAGGTCCTGTTGTTATTTGGGCAATCCGCGTTCCGGCGAGTCACTGGCCGCCGATAACAGACCTGATCCCAGGCTTAGTTCGGCAGTCGGATTATGTTAGCATTGCCCCAATTCATCAGGCAAAACTCATTTAAGCGCCGGATCTTATGAATCGTTTGCTCTATTCGCTGCTCTTGTATCTGCTATCGCCCTTGTTACTTCTGTACCTGGCTCTGAGAGCCAGTCGCAGCGCCGACTATCGGGGCCGCTGGGCCGAGCGTTTCGGCCTGGCCACTCTGCAGCCCTGTGATCTGTTAATTCACTCGGTCTCCATGGGGGAAACCCTGGCGGCCTTGCCTTTGATCCGCGCCATCCTGGCAAGGAAGCCGGGTATCAGAATTACCGTAACCACCACCAGCCCCACGGGCTCGGCCGAAGTGGTTAAGGCCCTGGGTGCTCAGGTGCAGCATTGTTATCTGCCCTTTGATTTGCCCTGGTGCGTGGCCCGTTTTCTCAGAGTCCTGAATGCCAGCGAGCTTATCATCATGGAAACCGAGCTGTGGCCAAACCTCATTCATTTGGCCAAGGTCAGGGGCATGAAGGTCCAGCTGGCCAATGCCAGATTGTCGGCCAAGTCGGCGGCCAGCTATCACAAGTGGCACAGGCTGACCGGTCCCATGCTGGCGAGCATTGACCGCATCGCGGTGCAAACCCAGATTGAAGCCGAGCGCTTTCAGTCCCTTGGGGTAGCGGCGCAGCGTATTGCGGTTTGCGGCAGCCTCAAATTTGATCTGCAGATAGACGAGAGCCGCCGAGAACAAGCCAGACAACTGCGGCAGCATTGGGGCAGGGATAGGGATCCTGTCTGGGTTGCCGGCAGTGTCCATCCGGGGGAGTTTGCTGCGGTATTGGCCGCCCATAAGGTCCTGTTAACCCGGTTTCCCCAAGCCTTGCTGATATTTGTCCCCCGGCATCCGGAGCAATTCGTTGCGGCGGCCCAGGCCATAGTCGACGCGGGATTGAGTCTGGCTAAGCGCAGCGCCAATGACATGCCCGTGCCCGGAGTGCAGGTACTTTTGGGCGATACCATGGGTGAGCTGCTGACTTGGTATGGTGTCGCCTCAATTTATCAGGGGGCTGCCTTTGTCGGCGGAACCCTGATACACAGCGGCGGTCACAACCCGCTGGAGCCCGCGGCCATGGGCTTACCGGTCGCACTTGGGCCCAATCACTGGGACTTCACCGAAATCAGCCGCTTACTGCAGCAGGCAGGGAACCTGACCCTGGTGCAGGATGGGGAAGTTCTGGGTGAATTATTATCGCTCTGGTTCACCGATGAGCCAGCGCGAGCCACAGCCGGCGCAGCAGGCTTGGCCGTGGTCGAGCAGAATCGGGGGGCGCTGGAGAAGCAATTGGCCTGGTTGAGCCAGGAGTGAAGTCAGCCCTGAGCCAAGAGTTAAGTTAGCCAAGAGCGAGGTGAGCGCCAGGGTGACCGGCTCAGCCTTGGCCCATGCCCGCCTGATAGCCTGCCAACAGCTGTTGCCAATTCTCAGGGCTGAAATGTAGCCCAGCTTGTTTGCCTTTCTCCTTATTGAAGGAGCGCAGCAACCTGTCTATGTTGCTCTGCTGCCATTGGCTCGCCGGCGTCCTGAGTTCACCCCGGTCAAAATCAATCAAATAGAACTCGCCGTTTCCAATCAGGATATTCTTGGCGTTGAGATCGGCATGATAAACGCCGCGGCGGTGGAAGCGGGCTAAGGTGCTGCCCAGTTGCTGCCATTGCTCCGTCGTCATGGCCTGCTTTTCCAGAAAGGCCACCAGATCGACACAGCCTTCGATGCGTTCTATCAGGATATCGGCGCTGTACCACAGGGCCTTTTTAACAACCCGTGCCGCAATTGGCTTGGGCACCGGCAGACCTTCACCGTGCAGCTGTTCCAACAGTTTCAGCTCGGCCAGGGCGCGGGTCCTTTCCAATCCAGTATAGAGGTAGGCATCCTTACTGAGTTTTTCCATCAGACCACCACGCCAATAATGGCGCAGCACCCAATCTGTCGTGTTTGCCGGTGGGCGGATAAACCAGGTGGTGTAACGACCGAAGGAACTGCCGCTGATCCGGCCCTGTTCGCGCCAAAACTCCGCATTGAACCACTCTGTGGTCAACGAATCGGGCGCCGCGGTGGCCAGGGCCAGTGTTGTAGCGGAACTTTTCCTGAGTCTCATGGGGTAAATCTAATCCGAAGCGTGGAACCTGGCGCCATTCTACATTAAGATCGCCGCTTTGTACCCAAGCACCCCGGAAGCCCATGAGCCTCAATCCAGAACAGATCCAAACCCTGTGCCTGCTGCGTCTGTCAGCCATAGGTGATGTCTGCCACGCCGTGGCCATGGTTCAGGCCATACAGAGACGTCATCCCGCCATCGCCATTACCTGGGTGATAGGCAAGGTGGAGTATCAGTTGCTCAAACACCTGCCCGGCATCGAATTTGTGATCTTTGACAAGGCCAAAGGTTGGAAGTCCTACGGGGAATTGCGGCAGGCCTTGAAGGGGCGCAGATTTGATGTGCTGCTGCACATGCAGGTGGCGCTGCGGGCCACAATCGCTTCCATGATGATTTCTGCCAAGGTGCGTATCGGTTTTGACCGGGCCCGCGCCAAGGAAGGTCAGTGGTTGGTAACCAATAACAGCATAGCGCCCCAGCACGAACCTCACGTGTTGGATGGCTTTATGGGATTCGCTGCCAAGCTCGGGGTCACCGATTTGACTCCGAGTTGGAACATACCTGTTCCCCAGGCCGATGAAGAATTTGCTGCAGGGGTTATTGCACCGGTCGAGCGGGTGCTGGCGATCTGCGCCGCCGCAAGCAAGGTCGAACGCAATTGGCTGCCGGAGCGTTATGCCGCCGTGGCAGACTATGCCGTGTCCAAGGGATTCAGGGTGCTGCTTTGCGGTGGTCCCAGCGCCATGGAAAAACAACTCGCTGCCAATATTCAACGGTTTTGCCAATCCGAGTTGACCGATCTGGTGGGAAAAACGTCCTTGGTTCAGCTTTTGGCAATTTTACGCCGAGCCAGCCTGGTGCTGGCACCGGATACCGGCCCGGCACACATGGCCGTGACCCAAGGCACACCCGTAATAGGTTTGTATGCCCACTCCAACCCCGGCCGTACCGGCCCCTACACCTGCCGCAACTATGTGGTCAGTGTGTATGACCAAGCCATGGCGGAGCAGTATCCCAACAGGCTAATGCCCTGGGGCACGCGCGCCAAGGGAGAGCATTTGATGGCAATGATAGACGTGGCTTCGGTTTGCCGAATGCTTGATAAGATCTTGAGCGCCAGGGAGCTGTGAGATGAGACATCCCAAGCTGCTGTTTATTCCTGTTTCTTCGGCCGAAGGCATAGGGGAATACATGCGTTCCATGATTATCGCCGAGGGGGTCAAGCGCCGTTGGCCGGAAGCGGATATCCATTTTATCCTCAGCCGCGAAGCTCCCTATGCCAATACTTGCCCCTTTAAAACTCATCAGGTTGCCCGGTCACCCACCAAGGAAGTGGCTGCGGTCAATAGGTTGATGGCTGAACTCAAACCGAACATAGTGATTTTTGATGCCTCCGGGCGCCGCAGCCAGTTGGCCTGTGCCAAGCGGAATGATGCGGCCGTGGTTTTTATCAGTCAGCATAAGCGCAAAAGAGCCAGGGGCATGAAGTGGAGCCGTGCCAGGCACACGGACAGGCATTGGGTTGCCCAACCATCCTTTGCCATAGAGCCCCTGAGTCGTTGGGAAAGGATCAAGTTGAAGCTGTTGGGACTTGTGTCTCCCCGGCATCTGGGTATGGTGTTTATGCCACCGGATGAAGTGCGGCGTGAGACTTTGCAAGCTAAGTGGCAGTTGCAACATGGCCAGTATTTGCTGGTAAACGCCGGCTCCGGTGGGCACAAGTTAGGAGTGGGGCTTGCGGCCGACATTTTTGCCGATGCTGCCGCTGCTCTATCGCGGGAACTGGGCATTAGAACCGTTATGATCTACGGTGAGAATTATCCAAAGCAACCTGTCGAAAACGACGACGTTGTCGCTATTAAGTCACTAAATAACGAGGATTTTATCAGCCTGTTGTCGGGGGCGAAAGCCGCCATTCTCAGTGGTGGTGGTACGGTGCTTCAGGCCATTGCTCTGGGTGTGCCTGTCTTGGGTGTGCCTGTTGCCAAAGATCAACCTGCCCGGTTACAGGCCTGTGAGGCGGAGGGACTCATCAAGGTTGCTGCTTCGGAAACCTTGGTTGAATCGGCCAGGGCGTTCATACAGCCACAGGTGTTGCAGCAATTAAGCCAAGCATTAGCCAGTCAGTCACAGGGAAATGGATTGCAACAGGCCCTGGCCGATATCGCCGAGTTACTGGTCGAGCGCGCCAACCAAGAAAACTAAGCAGGGATAGGATTTGAATAAGGATTTGAAGTTAATGTTTATCCCCGTGTCCTCTCCTGAGGGCATGGGAGAATACATGCGTTCCCTTATCCTGGCGCAGGCCTTGGCAGATCGCTTTCCTCGGGCGCGTATTGAGTTTTTGTTGAATCGTCACGCGCCCTATACCGCAGAGTGTCCCTTTCCGGTGACCTTGCTTGACAGCAGTCCCACGCGTGCCACCGCCGCAGTCAATGATGCCATTAAAAATATGGTGCCGGACCTGGTGGTGTTTGATGCTTCAGGCAGAAAAAAGCAGCTTGAGTGTGCCCAAGAGGTTGGTGCAGCTGTGGTGTTTATCAGCCAGCATAAGCGTAAGCGGCGACGGGGATTAAGAATTGGACGTGCCAAAGTGACCGATTTGCATTTGGTGGCGCAACCCGAATTTATCATAGGCCAGCTGGGATGGCTTGAGCGTTTGAAATGCGCTTGGTTCAAATTGCCAAGGCCCAAGAATATCGGAGCGGTATTTTTTCCACCGACACCGGATAGGCAAGAGCGCCTATTGGCAGAACTGGGATTGGAACGGGGTAACTTCCTTTTGTTCAGTGCCGGTTCAGGTGGCCATAAGTGGAATCAGGGACTGGCAACGGACAGATTTTTGGATGCAGCCAAAGAGGCAAACCAAAAAACGGCTATGCCTTGCTTACTGGTGTTGGGACCAAATTATCCGGGTGAGACCCCGGATGTTGAGGGGGTGCATTGCCTGCGTTCCATGACTCCGATGGATTTTGTCAATGTCCTGGATGCGGCGACCGCTGCAGTACTCAGTGGTGGTGACACACTTTTGCAGGCGATTGCCCTTGGCAAGCCGACCCTGGCAGTGCCTGTGTCCAAGGACCAACCGGCACGCATCCACCGTTGTGTCGAACAAGGCCTGGTCCTCAGCGCCACCTTGCCCACCTTGGTGGCTGCGGCGCACAATTTTGTAACGGAAGAACGACAGCGGGTATTGAGGCACAAGTTGATGCAGCAGACACAGGAGAACGGTCTGCATCTGGCAATGAAACACATGATAACTCTGATCGAGGACAGACTATGAGCGGCAAGAGAATCGCCATTGCCATTAATTCGTTGGCTGGTGGTGGTGCAGAAAAAGTTGTAATGACCCTGGCGTCTTCGCTGATAGCTATGGGTCACGAGCCGCATTTGCTGGTGCTGCAAAATATTTGTCAGCACGAAGTTGCTCCCGAGCTCAAGGTTCATTATTGCTTCGGTGCCGAAGAGCGCAATATCGACGGCTTCTGGCGTTTATCAAACTCGGTCAAACGTGTTAAACAATGGATTGCCGGATTGGAGGCCGAATACGGTAAATTCGATCTTTTCCTGTCCAATTTACACCAGACTAACCTGATGATGACCCGTGTGGGTGTCGCTCCATTATATTGTGTGGTGCACAATGCCATGGAAGAGGAGTTGAAACGTCAGCGCAAACTTGGCCCCCTTGCCTGGTTTGAAATGTGGCGCGCTCAGCAGGCTCTTGATGGTCAGCATCTGGTAGCCGTTTCTGAAGGCTTGGCAAATGAGCTCAGGCATTCAAAACGCATCAAGCCTGCATCCGTGACAACTATCTATAACCCATTTGAGCTTGACACTATCCGGACCTTGGCTGAGCAAAGACCAGCAGATATGCCGGAAGGCGATTACATTATTCACGTAGGACGTTTTGCCAGGCAGAAGCGCCACGATGTGTTGTTTGCTGCGTTGAAGGTGATGCAGCATCAAGTGCCTTTGGTGCTGTTATGCAGTAATCGCAAAAAAGCATTGAAGGCGGTAAAGAAGCTGGGACTGGAACAGAGGGTCATTATTCCCGGCTTTCAGCAAAACCCATTCCCCTGGATAAAAAACGCGAAACTGCTGGTATTGAGTTCAGACTATGAAGGTTTTGGGAACGTGTTGCTTGAGGCGTTGGCGCTGAACACTCCTGTGGTCAGTACCGATTGTCCCCATGGTCCGGATGAAATCCTCGGTGACGCATTGGCTCACTGCTTGGTTCCAAGAAGAGATCCCCAGGCGCTGGCCGCGGCCATGGATCGGGTGCTCACTCAGGGCGTATCTTTGGAACAACTGCCGATACTGGACGCCGTTGGTGCCGAACACGTGGCGCAGCAGTATTTGGCATTGGCCAAATAGTCCACAAATTACAGAAATAAAACAGTGTGTTGTAATTTTGTTGCCGGGTCGTGTGCCCGGCATTTTCATTCACAACTATCCCAAGAGGGAGTAATATTGGCAATTCTTTCGCCTTTAAAGGATGGAGTTTCAGGTGCATACCAGAGCCATATACCCGGGAACATTTGACCCGGTGACCAACGGTCACACAGATTTGATTGAGCGTGCGGCCAATCTGTTCCGGCATGTGATCATAGGTGTCGCCGCCAGCCCGTCCAAGCAGCCACGTTTTTCTTTGGAGAAGCGGGTTGAGCTGCTTAAATTGGTCACTGCACATCTGGATAACGTCGAAGTGGTGGGCTTCAAGGGATTGCTGGTGGATTTTGCCAAGGAGCAGCAGGCCAGCGTACTGGTGCGTGGCCTGCGTGCCGTGTCCGATTTTGAGTACGAATTCCAGCTGGCCAACATGAACCGACGCCTCAGTCCGGAACTGGAAAGTGTGTTCCTGACCCCGGCCGAAGAAAACTCCTTCATTTCATCAACCCTGGTCAAAGAGGTGGCGCTCCATGGCGGAGACGTCAGCCAATTTGTCCATCCCGCAGTGGCAGAGGCATTGTTGGCTTTGCCATCTAAAAAATAAGCGATTTAAAAGGATTTTATGAAAGCTTTGACTCTTTCCGGCCTGAGCTTGGCCATGTTGGCTGCCTCTGTTACCGCTGCGCCCTGGGTCGATACCGCGGATCTTTACTTAAGGACCGACATCCAGACCTTGGCCGATGCGGGCATTATTACAGTACCGGTGAACACCTATCCCTTGATGTGGTCGGGCATAGGTGTCGATCTTGGCAAGGCGGAACCTTCCTTGATGACAGAGGCCCAGGCCCAGGCCTATGCCAGGGTTAACTTTTATTATCAGCAGGCCATTGCCAACAGAGGCGCCAGTCGGCTGCATTTGAGTGCAGCGGATGACGCGGCCAGATTCCAGCATTTTGGCAGCGATTATCGCGAACAGGGTGAGCTTGGCCTGTCCCATGAATACCTGGGCAGTCGTTTTGCGTTTAAATTGGCGGCAACCGCAACCCTGGAGCCACAGGATGAAGAGACCTTGCGCGCCGATGGCAGCTACCTGGCAATGATTGCCGGCAACTGGGTGTTGACCGCCGGAGCGCTGGAACAGTGGTGGGGTCCGGGCTTTGATACCGCATTGCACAGGTCCAATAACGCCAGGCCCATGCCGGCCTTAACCCTCAGCCGCAATAATGCTGCGGCCTTTGAAACCCCCTGGCTATCCTGGATTGGTCCCTGGACTCTCACTACAGGTGTGGCCTGGATGAACGATGACAGGGCGGTGGAAGATGCCTTGTTATGGCAGTTCCGTGGCACTTTGCGCCCCTTCAAACAATTGGAGATTGGCACCTCCTGGACCACCCAATTGTGCGGCGAAGGCCAGCCTTGTGGTATGAACACCTTCTTCAAGGCCATATCCGGTGGTACAGAGTGCGTGGATGGCAGTGATAATTGCGATCCCAGCCAGAATACCAAGATAGGCAACCAGATGGCCGGTTTTGATCTGCGCTATGCAGATACCTGGTTCAATGTCCCCGTGGGCCTTTACCTGGAGCGCACCTGTGAGGATTCCAGCGGTAAAATGCCATGGCAGTTGGCGGACTGTGCCAACTTGGTGGGTGTGGATAGCCGTTTCGGCGGTGCCGGTGAGCAGTTCAAGGTGTTCCTTGAGTATTCCAATACCCAGGTGGCCTGTGGTGAAAACCAGAACAGCTTCAACTGCTTTTATGAACATGGCACCTACCTGAGTGGTTCCCGTTATCAGAAACGTTCATTGGGATCGACCTACGATTCCGATGCCAAGGTGCTGGTATTGGGTTTCATAGGTCAGTACGGTGACAGCAAGGGGGTTAACGCCCTGCTGCGCTATGCCAAACTCAATGAGGACGGTAGCAACCGCGGTGGCGATTGGAGCCCCAAACCAGCCAAGGAAGATCTGTTGATGCTGGAGTTGTCATACCGCCAGCCGGTCTTCAAGGGCATGCTGACCCTCGGGGGCAGCGCCGGTCGTTCTGAATTCGTCAGCGATTCTGAAACCAATGCCGGTGTGTTTGGTGCCTACGAATACCGTTTTTAAGAGCCGGATTTTAGTGTGAGCGGCTGTCATCCGGTGGCCGCCGTTTTAGGTTAGAATGTTTGCACATCAGGGCCGGATTGGGGATGATATTCCCTTAAATTTTCCGGCTCTGTGCCTTTTGCCCTGCTTTTGGATAATATTTATTCCATTCAAGCGTTTGGAGAGTACTTTTGATTTCAGTAGTCATACCCGCAAAAGATGAGGTGGGTAACATTGGTCCCCTCATCGAAGAAATCTGTCTGGCGCTGAAGGGACTCAGTGATTTTGAAGTGCTGGTGGTCGATGACGGCAGCAGCGATGACACCGCCGGTGAAGTATTGCGCACCGCCAAGGCCCAGGATTGTGATGCGCGGGTGATCCGCCACCGTCACAGCACCGGCCAAAGTACGGCCATTTGCACTGGCGTGCTGCAAGCCAAGGGTGACTATATAGTGACCCTGGATGCCGATGGTCAGAACGATCCTGCCGATATCCCGGCCATGTACGCCCTGATCCCCGGCATCAAGCAGCCCCATTTCTGCATCGCAGGCTACCGTAAGAACCGTAAAGACACGGCCTGGAAACGTTTCCAGTCGCGCTTTGCCAATAAGGTCAGGGACGCCCTGCTCAACGATGGTGTACCCGACACGGGGTGCGGTCTCAAGCTGTTCCCCCGGGCGACCTTCCTGCGCTTGCCCTACTTCAATCATATGCACAGGTACATTCCGGCGCTGGTCAGGCGCATGGGTGGTGAGATCCGCATTGCCGTGGTCAACCACAGAGACAGGCAGGCCGGGGTTTCCAAGTACACCGCCTGGAACCGCGTTTGGGTCGGGATAGTGGATATGTTCGGGGTGATGTGGCTGAATCGCCGCGCCAAGATCGCCGAGATAGAACGCATTGACCACAGTCGCTAACAAAAAATTGAGGCGGGCACTCAAGACGGCACTTATGGTGCTGTTGCTGACCCTGCTGATGCTCGCCGCCCAGGCCGGTTGGTTTGAACACCTGACCGACAGTAACTGGGTGGCCAATTTTGTCAAAGCCCAGGGCGCCTATGCCCTGGCGCTGCTGTTTGCTATTGGTGCCCTGTTTACCGCCATCGGCGGCCCGAGACAAATGATCGCTTTTGTCTTTGGCTTTGCCCTCGGTGGCTGGCAGGGGGCGCTGTTTTCCAACTTTGCGGCCCTGGCCGGTTGCATACTTTGTTTTTACAGTGCCAGATTGACGGTGCGCCGCAGCTTGCAGCGCCGCTTTGGCAACAGGTTGCAGCGCTTCGAGCGTCTGATCGCCGAACGTACCTGGCTCAAGGTGTTGATGATCCGCCTGTTGCCCGTGGGCAGCAATGTGCTCACCAACCTGTTTGCTGGAGCCACCCATGTGCCGGCGCGGGGATTTTTGCTCGGTAGCTTTATCGGCTATCTGCCGCAAATGCTGATCTTTGCCTATGCCGGTGCCGGTATTGGTCTGTCGGATCATTATCAGCTGGCCATCAGCATAGGGCTGTTTATCCTCTCCAGCGCCATTGGCGCTTACCTGTACCGCAATCGCCTGAGTCGTCAGGTGGATGAATTGGTTTCCGAAGAATAAGGGTGTTCCCATGGCTTTTCTGCTGAAGTACTTCAACAGTGATGACTATCGCCGGGTATTCTGGGCCTTGTTTGTGCTGACCTTGGTTGTCATGGCGCTGGGCGTGGGTTTTCGCTCACCCTGGCCGGCCGACGAGCCCAGGTTTGTCGAAGTGGCCCGTGAAATGGTGGCCAATGGTCAGTGGCTGTTTCCAGCCCGCGGCGGCGAGTTTTACCCGGACAAGCCACCGGTATTCATGTGGGCGATAGCTCTGTGCTATTTCCTGCTTGGCAATCTCAAACTGGCGTTCCTGATCCCCAATGCCCTCTGTGGTCTGGTGACAGTGCTCTTGGTGTTTGATCTCGGCGCCAGGTTGTGGAACGTGCGCACCGGTCGCAACGCAGCCCTGTTGCTGATGCTGGTGCCCCAGTTTCTGATGCAGACCAAGAATGCCCAGATAGATGCCATGGTGGCGTGTTGGATAACCGTGGGCTGTTACGGCCTTATCCGCCACTTTATGACCGGCCCGAGCTGGCGCTGGTATTTTATCGGCTGGGCCTTTATGGGCCTGGGCGTGATTACCAAAGGGGTGGGTTTTTTGCCGCTGTTGATCTTGCTGCCGTTGGGATTTTACGCCTGGAAACAGAAGCTCTACCGTGACAGCTGGGGCTGGCGCGCCCTCGCCGGGCCACTGGTGATGTTGGCCGTGATTGCCTGCTGGCTGGTGCCCATGGTGCTGACCGTCAAGGCCGCCGGCACCCCCGAGCATCTGGCCTACATGAACAATATTCTGTTCAAGCAGACCGGCGAGCGCTACGTCAACGCCTGGCACCATATCAAGCCCTGGTATTTCTTTGTATTCAGCGTGATCCCTTGGCTTTGGTTTCCGCTGCCCTTGTTGGTCATTGCCTACTGGAAGCGCTTTGTGGCCGCCATCAAGGCCGATCCGCGCATTATTATCTTGCTGTGCTGGGTGGCGTTGGTGGTGCTGTTTTTCAGCATCAGTCCGGGCAAGCGCAATGTGTATATTCTGCCGGCGTTGCCAATGGCTGCACTGGCCATGGCGGCGGCCCTTGCCGGTGTCGACAGATGTAATTGGTTTGAAAAGCTGGTGTCTGGGCTGCTGTGGTTCCTGGGAGTTGTGGTGTTGGCGGCCGGGGTGCTGTCCTTTATACACCATCCCAAGTTGGTCAAGGCCATGGCCGACTATACCGAGGACTTAACCGGCATAGGCCTGATGTTTATCAGTCTGGGCCTGGCGTGGCTGGGGTTATTGCTTTGGTCCAGACGTCAGGCAGCGCTGCTCAAGGCCGGTATGGTGTCGATTCTCGGCTGGGCCCTGGTCAGCACCTGGGGTTACAGCCTGCTTGATGATATGCGCACACCCAGACCCCTGATGCAGCACACCGCCGAGGTCATAGGGCCTGAGGCCGAGCTGGGGCTTATCGATTTTAAGGAACAGTTCATCCTGTTCTCGCCGGTCAGCATCACCCATTTCAGTTATCTGGCGCCCAACGAGCAGCAGGAACGCAATGCTGCCCTGTGGCTGAATGAGGGACTGGCCGAGGGGAAACAGCGATTTGTGTTGGCACCCGCCAGTATCCAGCTCAGTTGCTTTGATCTCGGCAAGGGCCGCGATATGGGCATGGCACACAGGGAAACCTGGTTGTTGCTCGGTGTCGACGCAATGCAGGGCGAATGCCCGGCGCCCGCCAGATTGCAAAGGTTTTTCACCGCGACTCCAGGTAGCTGGATGCATTGATACCCATGAACAATAAAAAAGGCTGCCAACGGGCAGCCTTTTTTTATGTGTCGTTATTGCCCCGGATCATCTGGGTTGGCAAATACCACAAAATACCGTGGTGCGTTGTCCCAGGCGAATTTCAGATAGCAGGTTGCCGCAGGCGGTGCAGGTTTCGCCACCACGGCCATAGACATGCAGCTTTTGGGCGAAGTAACCGGGTTTGCCATCGGCGTTGGTGAAGTCCTTGAGTGTGGTACCACCCTGCTTAATGGCCTGGGCCAGTATTTGTTTCACCTCTGCTACCAGCAATGTCAGGCGCTCCAAATCCACCTTGCCGGCTTCGGCCTCCGGGTGTATTCCGGCGGCAAACAGGGCTTCGTTGGCGTAAATATTGCCGACTCCGACCACTATGGCGTTGTCCATCAGGCACAGCTTAATGGCCTTCTTTTTACCTTTGAGGGCGGCCGCCAACTGGGGGACATTGAAGGCCTCGGTCAGGGGTTCGGGTCCCAGCTTGCTGAGCAGGGGATGGGCCTGCTCGGGCAGCTCGCACCAGAGCCAGGCGCCAAAACGGCGCGGATCGTTGAACCTGAGAATACGGCCATTTTCCAGTTCCAGATCAATATGATCGTGTTTTTCCACCGGGGTATTGCGCGGCAATATCCTCAGGCTACCGGACATGCCCAGATGCACTATGGTGGTACCGGCATCCGTATCTATCAATAAATACTTGGCGCGGCGGCGCACACCCTGGATGATTTGGCCGACAATATTTTGTGCCTGCGCCGGTACGGGCCAACGCAGGGAATCATTGCGGACTATCAGGGCACGCACCTTTTGGTCCAGCAGGTGGGGGGCTATGCCCTGGCGGGTAACTTCGACTTCCGGTAATTCAGGCATGGGGCTTCCAGGATCATTAATGGGTCAAAAGTACAGGTTCAAGGGACTCGCGCCTGCTGGGGGGGATGAGGTACCAGTTGCCGGCGGGGGACTTGAGCAGACCATCGGCAAACAGCAGCCAAACCTGACCTTCGCTTTGGTTGGCGATGCGCAGTAACAACTCTCGGGGCTGTTTGGTTTCTGCGGGAGCCTCGCTCAGGGGAGACACTTCCAATTGCAGCCAGGCATCGGCCCAGTCGCTGCAACTTATTACCTGGGGATCGCAATGCCAGCCATCATCGCTGCGGCTGAGCCAAACGCCATCAAGCTGCAACTCGGTCAATGGCACCTTGGCATCAAATAACGGACTGGTGCCACTGGGAACCTGGGAGGTACGGCGATCCAGCACTGTCAGTACAGAAACCATCAATAAACTGGCGATGATAATGGTGTTGTTCCACTGCCTGCGGGTCAGAGCCATGGCTAAGATCTTATTGGTTGTGGTGATTTAGCCCAGTGTATCACGGCAGCGCGACACTGCCAGCCGGGGCCAGTTCAGTGATTAGTCTGTTCCCACTGAGTTAATTCATCCTTGGTATTGAGGTTGGTAAAGGCACCGGGCTTATCGGCAAAGGACACCTTTGCCAGCTTGCGGGATTGGCACCAGTGCTCAACCCGGCGTTCCCCCGTAGACAGGTAATCTGCGATAGCCTGTTTCAGCTCGGTGCGCAGCAGCATCACCACAGGGTGACTGCGCTGTGCATCGCAGGCGATGGCCAGTTCGGCATTTTCCTGTTCAAGCCCCGCCAGGAGTCTGGGCAGCAGGTCTTCAGGCAGCTGAGGGCAATCGCAGGGCACCACAAGCAATAACTCGGCACTGGTATGGTGCAGGGCGCTGAGAATGCCGGCGAGGGGACCGGCGAAATCCAGATTGCCATCGGATATGACCTGATGGCCGAATTCGGCATAGCGATCGCCATTGCGATTGGCATTTATCAGGATCCGCGTCACCTGATGTTTGAGCCGGTTGAGTGTGTGAACTATCAAGGGTTGCCCCGCCAGGAGCACCAATCCCTTGTCATCACCATCCATGCGCCTGGCTTTTCCACCGGCCAGCACGACAGCATCAATTTGCCTTGGCATTGGGAGTCTCATACAGGATTGTCAATGCAGCACACCTTATCCTCAATGAGTGCCCGGTGCCAGACTTGTCGGAGGATGGGGGGATAAAAAGCGCAAAAAAAAGCCGGGTAATGCCACCCGGCCACAAAGTGTGTGAGCAATGTCGTGCTATGCAAACTCAGGAACACCTTGCACCTGAATCGGTGTGAGGGTGAGTTTTGGAACGCACATTAACGATAATCATTCTCAATTGTATTTGCAAGCACTATTTGCCGTTTTTACAACGACAGGGATTTTTGCAGGCTGAGTTTGGTGTCACCCGGTTGCATACCATTCTGGAGTGCGGTGATTTGGTAACGGTTGCGGATCAGTAAACCCAACATGGGGGCCAGACGATTGAGGGTCTTGACCGAAACCCGTTGGTAGCCTTTGTCTTTGGCCCAGGCTTCCTGGGATTCCAGCAGTCGCTGTGCCAGACCCAAACGGCGATAATCGGGCAAGATGCCGCCGAGCCAGCTGTAAAAGTGCTGCTCATCCAGGGCATAGCCCAACTTGAAGCCCGCCAGTTCGCCTTCGATAAAGGCCCATTGCAGCAAACAGGGCTTGTCCGCCAGTCGAGTCAGCAATTCATCGGCGGTGGCCGGTTTGTCGAACTCGGGGATCTGTTGCATCAATTCGGCAACCTGGGTCGCCAGTTGGGGTGTCAATTGCTCTAAGGCTTGAATGTGGATCTGGTACATCTCTGCTCTCTCTGCCGGCTCGACCTGGAATAAAGAAGCGCATTATAACAGGTCGGGCCAGTTGAGGTCACTGACTTGCGTCGCAATCCTGAGCCGGCAAAATCTTGTCCTGCAGTAATTGCAACAACAGACCATAGGCCGGTAGGAACAGGCCCAGGCTGACCAGCAGCTTTACGCCATAATCCACGGCGGCAATTTCCGGCCAATGGGCAGCCATAAAAGCATCGCTGGATGCGTAGAAGGCGACAGCGAAAAATACCAAGGTATCCATCAGGTTGCCTAGCAGGGTCGAGGCTGCGGGTGCCAGCCACCATTGGGGACGTTGACGCAGCTTGGCAAAGACCTTGATGTCCATCAGTTGCCCCAGCAGATAGGCGGCAAAGGAGGCGAATGCGATGCGAAACACAAAGTCATTGAAGTTCAGCAAGGATGCGCTGCCCTGATATATACCTTCATGGAACAGCACGCTGATCAGGTAGGAAATCAGCAGGGCGGGCACCATGGCGCGCAATATGATGGCGCGGGCGGCGTCTTGCCCGAAGATTCGTACTGTGAGATCCGTGGCCAGATACACAAAGGGAAAGCTGAAGGCGCCCCAGGTGGTGTGTAAGCCAAACAATTGGAACGGCAGTTGTACCAGATAGTTGCTGGCACTGATCACCAGCATATGGAAGCTGACAAGCAGCACCAAGGCCCGCCGGTATTGGGCTTGAGAAAGAATCAACATATTGTGGCCTTTTTAGTGGTTGTCGGCGGGGTGAGGGAACCCGCTAAGTGAATGGAAATGCCTTACCCTCCAGGGGCAAGGGCACGGGATTATACCCATGCTGGGTTCCTTGGCAAGGAATGCAGTGGAATTTGCAGGTTAATTGCTGGCCTGTTTTCTACACTGTATTAATCGGAAGGAGATCCCTTATGAATGCAATATTCAAATGCGGTCTGGCGTTGGCCGCCTTGCTGTCTTTCTGGCTCAGGGCCGAGCCGGTAGAGATCAGGGTGGTCAGTGGCAAGTGGATTGGATTCAGTAATGAGGATGGTACCGGTTATTACTTTGAGCTGCTCAGGCGCGCTTTTCCGGAACCTGAGTGGCAGCTGTCCTATTCGATAGTGCCGTTCGCCCGCAGCCTGTATTTATTCGATCATCAAAAGGCCGACATAGTGCTGGGGGTGTACAAGGGCGATATAGACAACGGCCAGTATTGTCGTTTGCCGGTGGAGCTGGACACAGTGGATATTGCCATGACCCCCAATCTGGCGGCCAGTTGGTCCGGCCCCCGGAGTCTGGAGCATAAAAAGGTCCAAGCCTATCTCGCCTATGGTTATGATCGCCTGGTCTCTGTACCCATGTATTACGAGGAAAGCAGCAACTTGTTGGACATGCTGAACCGGGTCAATAACGGCTATATAGACGCTGTGCTCGATTATCGCCCCAGTATGGAGGCCCTGGTTTCCAAGCTGGAACGGCCACAACGCTTTGTTATCCTGGACAGTGTGATCAGTGCTGAAGTCTACTTTGGCTTTGCCGACACGGATTTCGGTAACAGTCTCAGGATCCGATTCGACGAAGTGCACCATAAGTTAATCGATTCCGGCGAGCAGCAAGCGCTGTTACGCCAGGTCGAAGGGCAGAGAAACAGCGAAAAGCCCCGGCAATAGGGGCTTTATTCGGGCTGCAGCACGGACATAATGGTGGCCAGTTTGTTTTCCAGTTCCTGCCATTCTGCGGCGGGATCCGAGCCCGCCACTATACCGGCACCGGCAAACAGGGTGATCCTTGCCGGCTCCACCAGGGCGCTGCGAATGGCGACCGAGAATTCACTCTCCAACTTGTTGAAATAACCGCAAGCGCCGGCGTACCAACCGCGATTATAACCTTCCTGCTGGCGGATAAATTGCAGTGCCCTTTCCCTTGGCAGGCCGCCGACCGCCGGTGTCGGGTGCAGGGCCTGCAGCAGTTGGAAATCGTTGATCCCGGCCTTGAGCTCGGCCCGTATGGCCCGGTGCAGATGCTGAATATGGGGCAGCTTGAAAATGGTTGGCGACTCTTCTGCGCCCACGTAATTACACAGCGGACCCAGGTTTTCCACTATGTGTTGCCTGACCAGCTGGTTTTCGCGGCTGTTCTTGCAATCATCCAGCAATTGCCGCGCCAGCAGGGCATCCTGCTCGGGATCCTGTCCCCTCAAGGTGGTGCCGGCCAGGGCTTCGGTAAAGAGTTCCGACTGGTGTCTGCGGTACAGCCGCTCCGGAGAGCAGGAAATAAAAGCCCGCTCCGGACTGAACTGGAATCCAAACTGAAAACTGTTGGGGCAACTGCGTTGCCAGCGGGCCAGCAGCGACCAGGGATTGAGGTTTTCACTCAGCTGTAAGCGGGTTTGGCGGGACAGCACTACCTTGGGCGTCTCCTGGTTAAACGCCGGATGGGTGACCTGTTGCACCAACTCCTGCCAGCGGCTGTAGCCCGGAATATCGCTGCGGCCAAGTAAGTTAATCTTGGGCTCGGCCTGCGGATGTGTGGGGCGGAGCGCCGCCAGGGTAGCTATGGCAGACTGGCGTTCGCTGTCCAGTCGACTGAGATCCAGATTCAGCAGCAATCGCAGCGAGTTGCCACTGCGCCGCAGTTCAACCCTGGGCAGGACGAAGCGTGCCCGGCCAAATTCAGGCCAGGGTTCCACCTGACGATCAAAAGCCAGGCCGCCGTAGTAACGCAAATCGGGATTGGAGCTCAGGGCCCTTTGGCGCTGATAGCTTTCTGCCAGCTGATGATCCGACACCTGGGTGTCAAAGAAGCGTTCGGCGCAGATGCCTATGGCGGCGGCCTCTTCCTTTTTCTCCCTGCCCTGCCAATAGATGCGCGGATATTGCTCTTGGCTGGCAAGCCAGGGCAACAGAGGCTCCGGGGTCAGCTCAAGGGACAATTGCAGCAGAGGCTCGTGGGTGTCAGGCCGCTTCAGCTCAAGCAGCAGCTGCTTGAGTGTCTCCAGGGCTTGGGCCAGTGGCTGGGCAGACAAAATGGGCTTTCACTCCATGCTGAGTTGAATCAAACGTTTGAGTTTCCAAGGTAAAGACCGGGGTCAGGCCTGTCAATCTGCCATTGTCAAAGCTGTGAGCCAACGCAAACAGCTAAATCAGCAATGACTTAAGTTCTACGGTAATCGCTTATGCGAGGGCTACAAAAGGGTACTTGGCGGCGCAGTTAAACTGTGAATAGAATGGGGCTGCCGGACACAGACAAGTTTCAATGGAATGGAGTCAGAACAATAATGCAATAAGTGAGTGCGGTTATGGCAGATGCTGCGAATCCAAACGAGGCTTTGATAAAAGTGCCGGTCGATAAATTGGCCATAGGTATGTATGTGTCGGCGGTTGAGAATAATGGCAAGCTTGCCATCGCCAGTGCCGGGAAAATCCGTCAACGCCAAACCATAGACAAGTTACTTCACAGTGGTATCCGGCATGTCTGGGTGGACATGGAGCGCTCTGACGAGAGTTGCGGTTTGAAGCCCAAGGCAGAAGAGCCAAAAGTGGCCAGGACCAAAGTCAGTCGCAATCTGCAGCAAACCCAGGCCAAGAAAATCCTCTCCGAAGCCAAGGATCTGGTGCGCAAGGTGATGTCCGAAACCTTTGGCGGCAAGGCCATTGAGGTGACCCCCTTCGAAACTCTGGCGGACTCCATGTTGGAGTCAATCATGCTTGATGCCGATGCCTTCAAGTGTGTATCGGCCTTGAGAGACAAAGACGCCTACCTGCTGGAACATTCCATCAATGTAGCCTTCCTGTTGGTGACCTTCGGTCGACACCTTAAATTGGATCGGAATGTGCTGAAACAACTCGCCATTGGTGGCCTGTTGCATGATATCGGCAAGATCAAGGTCGATAATCGGGTGCTGCATAAACCGGGCAAGTTGACCCCTGAAGAATTTGAGCATATGAAGCTGCATCAGGTGTATGCCCAGGAGATCATTCAGCAATCCCAGGGTTTGTCACAGGTATCCAAGGATGTATGCCTGATGCATCACGAAAAACTTGATGGCCGCGGTTATCCACGGGGGCTGAAAGGCGATGAATTACCGCTCCATGGACGCATGAGCTGCATAGTGGATATCTTTGATGCCCTGACAGCCACCCGCTGCTACAAGGAGGCCATGAGCCCGGCCGCCGCCTTCAAGATTCTGCTCAGCCTGACCCCTTTTCATCTGGACACAGATCTGGTGTACGACTTTATTCGCTGTATCGGGGTGTATCCGGTGGGATCCCTGGTGGAATTGTCCGACGGTCGTGTAGGGATAGTCTGGGAGGCCAAGGACAGGGATGCATTGCATCCCGTGGTCAAGTGTTTCTATTCCATCAGAAATAAGCGTTATACAGAGGTTACCCTGGTGGACCTGCTGAAATCCGAGCTGCACATAGAGCGGGGTGTTTCCCCCGCCAGTCTGGATGTGGATCCGGCGCCCTTCTACTGATCAACCACAGACGGGGCAGGACGCCTGCTTCGCCAGGCGCATCTCGCGAAATTCCATGGTCATGGCATCTATCAGCAGCACCCGGCCCACAAGGGGACGGCCCATGCCACACAGCAGCTTGATGGCCTCGGTGGCCTGCAGACAGCCAATCATGCCCACCACGGGCGCCAGGATGCCGGACTCAACGCAACTGAGTTGCTGCTCGCCGAACAGGCCACTGAAACACTGGTAGCAGGGGGTGTCAGCGCCGTAGTCGAACACAGTCACCAGGCCTTCCATGCGGATGGCGGCCGCCGACACCAGGGGTACCCTGTGGCGGAAGCAACAGAGATTGAGCTGTTTGCGCACCTCAAGATTATCGGTGCAGTCGAGCACCAGATCCTGTTTTGCCACCAACGCATCCATGGCCGCTTCGTCCAGCAGGCCATGGTGAGTCTCTACCCTTATTCCGGGATTGAGCCCGAGCATACTGTCCCGGGCCGATTCCACCTTGGGCCGGCCAATATCGCCGTCACTGTGCAATACCTGGCGCTGCAAATTGGACAACTCCACTGTGTCGAAGTCCACCAGGGTCAGTTGACCAATGCCTGCCGTTGCCAGGTATTGTCCGGCGGCGCAGCCAAGGCCCCCCAGGCCCAGGATCAATACCTTGGCCTGTTTGAGCTTTTCCTGGCCATCGATGTCCATGGCCTTGATGGAAATTTGCCGGCTATAGCGGATAAGTTCGGCGTCGCTGAGTATGTCCATGTGATTTTCCTGAAGCGGGACTATGCCAGTGCACCGTGGAAGGGTTCAACCATAACTGTCTCGCCCACCTGCAGGTCACCCTGGTATTGGTCCAGCAGAATAAAGCAATTGGCCAGACTCATGGAGGTCAACATGCCGGAGCCCTGGCTGCCGGTGAGCGCCACTTCCAGGGCGCCCTCGGCATTGCGGCTCAGTATGCCCCGCTGGTATTCCACCCGTCCCGGCTGCTTGCGCACCGCAGTGCTGAGGGCCGCCGCCAACATCAAGGGTTGGCTCTGGGCCTGCCCCTGCAACTTCAACAGCATGGGCCATACCAGCTTGTGAAAGGTGACCATGGAGGACACGGGATTACCCGGCAGGCCGCAAAACAGCGCCTTGCCAATGCGGCCGAAGGCAAAGGGTTTGCCCGGTTTGATGGCCAACTTCCAGAAATGGATTTGCCCTTCCTGTTCCAATATTTGCTTGGTGTAGTCGGCTTCCCCGACCGAAACGCCGCCCGAGGTCAGCACCATGTCGGCCTTGGCCGCCGCAGTGCGGAATGCCTGGCGCAGCGCCTCAGGATCGTCGGGGATAACACCCAGGTCGAGCCATTCCACACCGGCCTTTTGCAGCAGGCCGAGAATGGAATAGCGGTTGGAATCATAAATCTGTCCCGGTGCCAATTCGCTGCCCACGGGCCTGAGTTCGTCACCGGTGGAAAAGAAGGCCACCACGGGCCGGCGCACCACCCTGAGTTGGCTGATGCCTATGGTGGCTATGACGCCGAGTTCGGCGGCGCGGATGCGGGTGCCTGCCGTCAATACCCGGGTGCCGGCCTTAAGTTCCTCACCACGGCGGCGCACGTTGGCGCCCTTGCCCTTGGGGGCCTGGATCAGGATGGCATCACCCTGCACCTGGGTCTGTTCCTGCATCTGTACCGTGTCGCAGGCGGCGGGCACGGGCGCACCGGTCATGATACGCACACAGTGACCGGGAGGCAGTTCCCCCTTGAACGGATGCCCGGCGAAGGCCTGACCGGCGAGCTTGAAACTGCCGGACTCCTGGCCATTGAGCTCATCGAAGCGGAAGGCGTAGCCATCCATTGCCGAGTTATCAAAGGGGGGCAGGTCGAGACCACTGGCGAGATCTTCCGCCAGTACCCGGTCGAGGGCCTCGGCCAGGCGTACCATTTCGCTGTCATCAAGGGCGCTGACCTGGGACAGCAACAGGGGAATGGCTTCGTCTGGGTGAATCAAACCGGGTTTGGCGCAGGGGTCTAGAGTCATGGGCATATCCGCAGGCTGGCAAAACAAGGGCTCATTATGCCATGCCAGCCTGCCATGGCCAGTGACAGGCTTGTATAAGTTTGAACTGAATCAGCTTTTACTTCAGCTGGTGCCCTTGGCCAGCTGCTGTTGCTCGGGGGCGAAACGCACCAACTGGCCATCCTGCAGGGTTTCGGCACCCCGGATCACCACACGATCACCAGCCTGCAATTGGCCCTGCACCGCAATCCAGTCACCGGCACCATCCCCCAGGGTCACGGCAAGGCGCTCGGCCTTGTTGTCGCCATTGATCCTGAATATAAAGGCGCCGCTGGAGCGCAGCACTATGGCATCCCTGGGTACCAGGGTGGTCAACTGTGCAGGGGCTATGGGCAGCGCCAGGGACACCAGTTCGCCAACACTGATGCTGCCGTCGAGGGCGCCCGGTAGATCCAGCCTGGCCTCAAAGGTTTGCGAGCGCACGTCGGAAACGGGGATCAGCGAGCGGATACTGGCCTGGAACTCGCCGTCGGCATGGTAGATGTTCAGGCTGTCGCCAACCTTGACCCTGCGGCTGTGCTTGAGTGGCGCATGCAGGCGGATTTCCAGATGCTCGGGGTCGGTCAGGCTGACCACTGCTTCGGCCGGACCAATATCTTCACCGGCCTGGTGCAGACGGTTGGTGATGATTCCGGCGAAGGGGGCCTTGAGTTCGGTGCGGTTGATGTTGTCCTGGATAATGTCCAGTTTAATCCGCGCCAGCTCCAGATTGCTTTTGGCCAGCTCCAGGGCCGTGCTGGCATCGTCCAGTTCATTGCGGGACACGCTCTGGCTGCGAGACAGCTTCTGCAGGCGTTCGAAGTTGCGCTGTAGCTGGGTCAGGTTGATCTGCTCGCGGCGGATCAACGCCTGCTGCTCCGTGTGTTCCAGTTCCAGGCGAGTTTTGTCGAGCCGCGCCACTGTATCACCGGCCTGGACCCGGGTTCCGGCTTCCTGGACCCAGTCGAGGCGGCCGCTAACGCCCGTGGTCAGCTCGGCGTTATTACGGCTGTGGACCGAGCCTATCACCATGATCTTGGGTGACAGGGGCCGATTCTCCACCTGGGCTATGCTCACCAGGCGGGCCTCGGTGTCGGCGGCCAACGTGGGCAGCGCCAGGGCCGCGATTGGCAATATCAGGGTGGCTACCAGCTTGTTCATGGTGTTACCTCGGCAATGCGGGTTGAATTGGAAGATGAGACTGTGTGAGACGCCGGGCTGGTCAGGCGCAGCAGGCTTGGCATCAGCAACAGGGTAAACAGGGCGCTGGCGGTCATGCCGCCCACGATCACGGCGGCCAGGCCGCGGTAGATCTCGCTGCCAACACCGGGCACCAGCATCAGTGGCAACATGCCGAAGATACTGGTGAGTGTGCTCATGTACACGGGTTGCGCCCGGGTCGCCACGGCCTGATAGATGGCCTCGTCCAGCGCCAGGCCATCACGGCTGCCCTGGCGGGTCTGGTCCACCATCAGTATGGCGTTGTTGACCACCAGGCCCAGCAGGATAATGAAACCTATCATGGTCAGCAGGTCGAGGCTCTGGAAGCTGAACAGATTCAGCAGTCGCAGGCTGATAACACCGCCGCAAATGGCCATGGGCATGGATAGCAGCACCAGCAGGCTGTCCTTGGCAGACTTGAACAGGGCCGCCATCAGCAGGAACAGGATCAACACGGCCAGCAGGAAGTTGGTACCCATGTCACGTATGGTCTTGTCCAGGCGGTCGGCGCTGTCGCGAAAGCCCAATGAGCTATCGGCGGGCAAGGTGGCGCGGATCTTCTCCATGGCCTGGGTCTGTACCACTTCCATGGCCTCATCCAGGGACATGTCCGCCGGCGGGAAGATCAGCAGGGACACTGTGCGCTTGCCATTGACCCGCTGCAGCTGGGTCGGCCCCACGGTGCGGTGCAATTGGGTCAGCTCGCCTATGGTCTGGATCCCGGCGGTGCGGGTATAGACAGGCGTTGCTGCCAACTGCTCGGGCACTGTCCACTTGGGGCCCTTGAGCAGTACATCCATGCGCTCGTTGCCGTCGAAGTACTCACCGACGAACAGGCCCGAGGTATAGGCCCGCACCGCATTGGCTATCTGGATGCGGTCGGCACCGGCCTGGGCCAGACGGCGCTCGTCCGGAATGAGTTGCAACTCGGGCTGGGCCATGGTCAGGCCGGGCAGGGGCCGCACCACGGCACCGGGCAGTGCCTGGTTGATGATCTCCATGCCCTGGCCTGCGGCTTCCATCAGGGCCTCCATATCGGGACCGTGGAAATCGACGTTGATGGCCCGGCCGCCGTTGAAACCGAATTGCAGCAGGGATCCGCGGCTGGGGTAGGCCTGGGTGTCGGGCAGGTCGATCAGTATCTTGTCCTTGAGCACCTGGATCATCTCATCGGCCCGGGTGGGATCCTCGGGGTAGATGAACAGCACGTTAAAGGCGCCGTAAACGGAGAAGTTATAGCCCTTGATATAGGGTTGCTGCTGCTTGTCATAGTAAGGCTTGAGCCGGCCTATGATGGTTTCGCCCAGCTCCTTTTCCATGGTTTCCAGGCTGGCACCCGGAGGCAGGGAGAAGAAGGTGAATATGCCGTCCGAGCGGGCCTGGGGCAGGAAGTCGGCCCTGGGCATCAGGGCCAGGGTCAGGGCAGATGCGCCGAAAATCAGGGTAACACACCAGAATAGTGCCTGTTTGCGACTGCCGGTCAGGGCCCTTACCTTGGCGGTGAGCCAGAGCCAGAAGCGTTCGCCGCTATCCTTTTCCGGCAGTTTAAGCCACAGCATGTTAAACACGGGGATCAGGGTGACGGCGCTGAAGAAGGAAGAGATCACTGCCACAGACAGGGTCAGGGCCAGATCGGAAAACAGCTGGCCTTCGACGCCGGGCATGAAGAGCACCGGCAGGAAGATGGCAACCGTGGTGGCGGTGGACGCCAACAGCGCCCCCTTGACCTCGGCAGTGCCCTTGAGCACGGCGCTCAGCAGCGGCTCTCCGCTGCGGTGCAGCCGCACTATGTTTTCCTGCACTATGATGGCGGCATCCAGCACCAGGCCCACGGCAAAGGCCAGCCCCGCCAGGGAGATCACATTGAGGGTGCGGCCCATGGCCTCCAGGGCCATAAAGGCAATCAGCAGGGCCACAGGAATGGTGGAGGCTATCATCAGGGTGGCCCGCCAACTGCGCAGGAAGGCGAACAGGATCAGCAGCGCCAGCGCCGCGCCGACCCCCAGGTTGCCCTGCACCAGCAAAATGGCGCGTTTGATGTGGACCGAGGCATCGAAGGACAGCTCCATCACCAGCCCCTGACTGTTCAGCACCTCGCGGTTCAGTTCCTCGATGGCGACATTGATACCGTCGAGCACGGCCACGGTATTGGCATCAAAGGTGCCTTCCACCGTGATGTAGTAGGCCGGGAAACCGTTGCGCTTGGTAAAGCCCTGCTGCTCGGCGGCGGCAATTTTTACTTCCGCCAGTTCGCTCAGGTGCACGGGGCGGCCTTCATTGTAGGTGACTATCAGGTTACCCAGGTTTTCCGGCTTGTACTGACCGACAAAACGCACTGTGTACTGGCGCCGGCCCACATCGGCTGTGCCACCGGAAATATCGGCGGCGCGGGACACTGTGGCCCGCAGCTCATCCAGGGTGATGCCCAGGGCGGCGGCACGGAAGGGATCGAACTCTATGTGCAGTTCCTTGGCTTGGCGGCTTTGCAGCTGCACACCGCCCACCCCGGCGATTTGCCGCAGGCGAGGTTCCACCACGTCGTCGATCATTTTCTGGTAGTGGCTGAAATCGGTGATCGGGTTGTCTGCCGTGGTGCGAATGAGGATCGACGCCATGTTGGGCACGCCGTTATTGCCGCCGCCAACATTGATAAAGGGTTCGTTGGCGTCCAGCGGTCTGGGGGGCGTCTGGTTGAGGGCGTTGATCACATTGATCATCGCCTCCTGCATATTGGTGCCCACCTCAAAGGTCAGGGTGATACCGCCGAATCCCTGGGAAATGTTGGAGTTCATCTCCTCCACCCCCGGCACCTGGCGCAGCACATTTTCCTGGGGCTCAATGATATTGGATTCCATCTCCTGGGGCGCGGCGGCACGCCAACCGTTAAACACGGAGATCTGCGGCTGATGTATGTCCGGCAATAGCTGTATGGGCAGCTTGGCCACCGCCAGTACCCCAAAAATAAGGATGAGCAGCAGCGCCACCAGGGTGGCGGCCGGATTGCGGGTACTTTGGGTGGTGAGATCCATGCCAGTCCTTGCCAATGAAATCGAAATGTATGGCGCAAATGATAGGGAGCAAATGTTATTGCTTCCCACACAATTGGTTAGCAAATGTTGCACGAATGACCTGCCTGACTGTGATTGATAATGGTTAGCACTTGCAAATCATGTAGTTAGATAAATAAAGTTGCTTTTGATTCGTCCCTTGGGGACAATGGTCGACCATCGAAACAGGCTAAGAGGAAGTGCCATGCTGGCCAGCGCCATGATTGAAAAGCTCAATGAACAGATCAATATGGAGTTCTTCTCCTCCAATCTCTATCTGCAGATGAGCGCCTGGTGTGAGGACAAGGGATTTGAAGGGGCGGCCCATTTTATGCGCCAGCATGCCGATGAAGAGATGGGCCATATGCGCCGTCTGTTCACCTATGTCAGTGAAACCGGTGGCATGCCGCTGCTGGGCGCCATTGCCGCACCGCGCACCGAATTCAGTTCACTGTTGGCCCTGTTTGAGTACACCTATGAGCATGAGCAGCTGATCACCCGCAAGATCAACGAGCTGGCCCACACCGCCTTCAGCACCCAGGACTATTCCACTTTTCATTTCCTGCAATGGTACGTGGCCGAACAGCACGAGGAAGAAAAGCTGTTCAAAAGCATAGTCGACAAGATCCGTCTGGTGGGTGAAGACGGCAAGGCACTGTTCTTTATCGACAAAGATCTGCAACAGCTGGCAAACAGCAGCAGTGACAGCATAATGAAGGCGCCGGCGGCTTAAGGTCGCAGCCCAATAAAAAAACGCGGCCCAAACGCCGCGTTTTTTATTGCCAGTGTTACTGGTTTACGCACTGGCCCGGCAATTGTTGCTGTGGCAGCCAGGCGCTGATTTCTTCAAAGCTGTGTGGCCGTGACAGCAGATAACCCTGACCATAGTCGCAGCCCAGGGAGGCGAGAAATTGCCACTGGGCCTCGGTTTCTATGCCCTCGGCCACCAGTTTCATCCCCAGGGATTGGCCCATGTTGACTATGGCGCGCACCAAACCGGCGTCGGACTCGCCCTGGGGCAAGCGCTCGACAAAGCTGCGATCTATCTTGATCACAGAAATGGGGAATTTCTTCAGGTAACTCAGGGACGAATAGCCGGTGCCAAAGTCGTCCAGATAGATATCACAACCCAAACGGGCAATGCGCCTGAGGTTAACCAGACCGCGGCTGTTATCGTCCATCAGCATGCTTTCGGTGATCTCTATATGAACCTGTGATGCGTCCAGCTGGTGGCGTTCCAGCGCCTTGGCCAGCAGCATATCGAAACCATCCCCCTTGGTATGTTGCAACTGGGCACCTGAGACATTGATGGCCATGGTGAGCGGCCAGCCCCTGGCGTGCCACTTGGCCAGATCGGCCAGCGCTTGCTCCAGCACCCATTGGCCCAAGGTTTCGATCAAACCGGTTTCTTCCGCCACCGGAATAAACCTGTCCGGAGAAATAAAACTGCCATCGGCCTGGGGCCAGCGCAGCAGCGCCTCCACACCTGTCACAGTGCCCTGATGCATATCCACTATGGGCTGGTAATGGAGGCAGAAGGCTTCGGTCTGGACTGCCTGACGCAGTTTTTGTTCCAGTTCCAGCCGCTCGCTCATGGCCCTATGCAACCCGGGAGTGAAATAACGGAAGGTGTTACGGCCATCGTCCTTGGCCTGGTACATGGCGGTTTCGGCATTGCGGCACAGGGTTTCCACATCGGTACCGTCTTCGGGATACAGGCCTATGCCCATGCTGGCACTGATCCCCAGCGATTGGCCGCCGAGTTCGAAGATGCCGTCAAGGCAGGTCGCCAGCCGGGTCGCCACTTGCTCTATGGCAAGATCGTTGGCCAATCGCGGTAGGATAATGACAAACTCATCGCCGCCGATGCGGGCGAGGAAATCCGCTTTGCCCATATGGCTTTGCAGCCTGGCAGCCACCGCCTTGAGCAGTTCATCCCCCAGGCTGTGGCCCTGGGTATCGTTGATGAATTTGAACCTGTCCAGGTCGAGGCTTATCACCGCCAACTTGCGTTCATCGTGACGGGCCAGACTGATTTCGTGTTGCAGGCGCTCGGCAAACAACTTGCGATTGGGCAGCTGGGTCAGGGGATCGAAATGGGCCTGGTACCAGATGTCCTGCTCGTACTGCTTGCGGCGGCTGATGTCCATAAACAGGCCTATGTGTTGCACCACTTCGCCGGCGTCGTTGCGTACCACGGTAATGGCCAGGTATTCGGGATAGATCTGACCGTCCTTGCGCCTGTTCCAGATCTCGCCTTCCCATTTATCCTGGTTGGCCAGTGATTGCCACATGGTTTCATACAGGTGTGGCGGATTGCGGTGGGCGCTGAGCATGGAAGGATTGCGGCCCTTGACCTCCGCCAGGCTGTAGCCTGTGATGCGACTGAAGGCAGGGTTCACCATTTCGATATGGTTATCGGCATCTGTCACCATTATGCCTTCGGCGGAATATTCGAATACTGCGGCCGCGCGGCCAAGATCCTTGCGGAATTTCTGGTACTCACTGAGCATCTTGTTCATGGCAAGCGCCATGTCGGCAATTTCGTCCGAGCCCTTGATGTCTATGCTGATATCCAGATTGGGATTGTCGGCCATGCGGCGCATATCCCGGGCTATGGCCGCTATCTTGTTCATAAAGCTGGCGATAATTTTGCGCCCCAGCCAAATGGAGGCGATTAAAATCAGGTTGGCCATCAGCAGGTAGAAACAGATATAAAACAGGGTCAATTTTTGTTGCTGGTGACTCTGTTTTGCAATTTGAAGGCGTATCTCCTGACCCAGGGCATGCAGCTGCTCCAGGTGCTCCTGGGTCAGGGTGTGCCATTGGTCGAGCAGCATGTTTTGGCTGGGTTGCTGCAGAGCTGACAGGGCTGCCTTCAGGGGTGGCACCAAGGGCGCTGCCGTGGATGACTTGGGCAGCGGCCGCTGATTGCTGAGACGCTTGAGCTCCAGCAGTCCTTGATGCAGCTGGCCCAGGGCCAGTTGTTGATCTTCGCCAAGGAAGGGGGAACCCAGCATGGCATCCAGCAGTTGTCGGGCCGCCTGCCAGTCGAGCTGGAATCGCTGCAGATCCGTATTGTCGCCACCTTGCCAGTAAAGCTGGAAGCTCTGCAGCAGGCCGGAACCGGCCACCAGGTGTTCAAGTTCGTTGACCTGATCCCGCAAACGATATTGGCCCTGTATTTGCCGGCGCAATTGTTCCAGTTTTTGCTGGGTCAGTGAGGCCTGTACCAGACCAAGACCATGCCTGTGTGCCGGTGAAAAGGTCTCCTTGGCTCGCTGAAGTGTGTGTTCCTGGGCCAGAGCCAGGGCGCTGAAGGCGTCGAGGCTGCCCTTGCCGGCCAAAATCAGCGGCACCAGCTCATTTTCCCTGACACTCAGTTCGGCCAGTTGAAACACTTCCGCCAGTTCACCATAGGCCCGGGCCTGTTGCAGATCCTGACTTTGGTACTGTAATTGGCTCAGCAGTAACATAAGCCACTGTTTCAGGGGACCGAAGGGCAGAGGACCGGCCACACCCACAGCATGTTGATTCTGACGCTGCAAAGCCAGTTGATAACCGAGCCGACGGATTTCATCGAGGCAATTGCCAAGGCGCATATCGCCGGGAAGTGGTTGAATTTCCTGTTGTAAATCTTTGACGGCATCGCTTTCCAACAGCTGCTCCAGCAGTTGGTTACTGCGCTCTCCGGAGGCCTGAAGTTCGGCCAGGGAGCTGTTGGGCCAGGTGAGGATCAGTAATTGCTCCCGCTGCAATTGCTCCAGCAGCGTGGCTATGCCTCCGGCGACTATGATGGCTTGATTGTTGTGGTTGTCAGCCTTGGTGGCCTGATGCAGTTCCCAGGCCCGGTTCATTCCCATCAGGGCCAGCAGGACCAGGGGCAGAATGGCAAAGAGGATTAACTTTTGCCTCAGACCGAGGTGATGCAGTGACAGCATGTCGTGGGACTCCCTGTTCCGACAAAGGGGTGAAAAGGGTTTGGGCCGGGCAGTAGTATCACAGGCGCGGCTTATGAGGCGACCCTTATTTAATGGATTTCTAATCCTGCTCACAAAAAGGAAGTTTCAGTGGCGCAGGGGGATGTTGAGGGTTGCGCCAGCGGCGGCGCAGGCTGCTGTCACTGACTTGGGCACATAAAAAAGGCGGCCAAGGCCGCCTTATGCTGCATTAACCGCCTCAGGCAATCTTGCTCTGGGTTTGCAGCCGGTAGGCCACCAGATCTTCGATGCTGAGTACTGGCATGCCGTGGTGATTGGCGAAGCTAACTATTTCCGGCAACTTGGCCATGGTGCCATCGGCGTTGGTGAGTTCGCACAGCACCCCGGCCGGGGCCAGGCCCGCCAATTGCATCAGATCAACAGTGCCTTCGGTATGACCGCGGCGGTTGAGCACACCGCCGGGTTGGGCCCGTAGCGGGTAGACATGGCCGGGTCGTGCCAGATCGTCGGGTTTGGCATCCGCGGCTATGGCGGTCTTGATGGTGGTGACCCTGTCGGCGGCCGACACCCCTGTGGTGACCCCGACCTTGGCCTCAATGCTGACGGTAAAGGCGGTGCCGTACTGGCTGGAGTTGTGCTCCACCATGGGCGGCAAGGCCAGCGACCTGAGTTTGTCATCCGGCAGACACAGGCAAACTATGCCACTGCATTCGCGGATCAGCATGGCCATCTGCGGCACGGTAAGGGACTGGGCGGCAAAAATAAGATCGCCTTCGTTTTCCCTGTCCTCGTCATCGACCAGGAGTACGCCCTGGCCCCGACGCAGGGCGTCCAAGGCGGCTTCCACCCTTTGTTGGGCATTGCCAAAAGCGCTGAGTAAAGACTGATTCATGGTAAAAATCCTTAAATAATTGAGTTTTACTGAATCAGGGCATGGAGAGACGCACCCGCGCCGAAACACGGGTGGCAGCGAGCCGGGCACGGAAATCCGCGCCTGGCTGTGACCATTCTCTTTCATCCGGACTGAGTCAGAAATCACTGACAACACCGTCGGCTCTGGATTAGCTGCTGCGGCAGTTAACAACAATGGTTAACTGCCATGACAGGGACACCAGATCTGCTGACCCCGTGGCAAGCCACGGGCGCTCGCGGGCTTTTCTCTGTTGAGAATTTACCGCCGGTGGGGAATTACACCCCGCCCTGAGAATATGCCGCTGTGTGCGGCGGCCGCTATTGTGCCCGTCTTGGGCTCCCAAGTCCAAATTTTGCCCACAATCAGGGCCGGTCGCTTTTGTACATAGGGTTGAACAGTAGCGGTAGCCGCCCCGCTGGCTTAAGATGGCGGCAAACGCCCGCTTCCAAAGAGAGTTTGATGTCAGCCCTATCGCCAACCTTACCCCCTGCACCCGTGGCCGAGCGCCGTGAGCACCAATGGACCGAACACGGGGTGCTGCGCCCGGACCCTTATGCCTGGCTCAGGGATGACAGCCGGACAGAACCCGCGGTATTGGCGCATTTGGAGGCGGAAAACCGATATGCGGACGCCCACATAGCCGGGTTTGCGCCGCTCAGGGATAAGTTGCTGGCGGAAATGATCGCCAGGTTGGATCCCGATGAATCCAGCGTACCCTATCGCTGGCGCAGCCATTATTACTACCGCCGCTTCGAGGCCGGTCTCGAATATCCGTTGCTGGCGCGCAAGGCCGAATTGGAGGGGCCCGAGCAATTGCTGCTGGATGTCAACCTCCGCGCCGCCCGCAAGGATTACTATGATCTCGGTGGCAGCAGTGTCAGTCCCAACGAGCGCCTGCTCGCCATTGGCGAGGACTGCCTGGGACGGCGCATTTTTCGCATCCAGGTGCTGGACCTGGCCACGGGCGAAACGCTGGCGGACAGTCTGGAGAACACCGAAGGGGATCCCGTCTGGGCCAATGACAATCTGCATTTGTTCTATATCGCCAAGGATCCCGTCACCCTGCTCGGCAACAAGGTGTATCGCCACCGCCTCGGCACGCCCCAGAGCGAAGATGTGCTGGTCTACGAGGAGACGGATGACAGCTTCTTTCTCGGTCTCGACAAGACCCTGGATGACAGCCGTATCCTCTTGTATCAGCAGGCAACCCTGACATCCGAGGTATCTTTGCTCGATGCCGATGCCCCCCTGGGGCAATTCCAGTCTTTTTTACCGCGCCAGGAAGGCCATGAATACAGCGTCGCCAAGCTCGGCGAACATTATTGGGTGCTGAGCAATCATCAGGCGCCCAACTTCCGGGTATTCAAGGTCGCTGCCGCGAGCACAGCAAACATGGATAGTTGGCAGGAGGTTTGGCCCCACGCCAGCGAGGTGCGGGTTGAAGACATACTGCTGCTCAACCATGCCCTGGTACTGCAAACCCGGGAGCGGGGCGCAACCCATATCCATATAGTGCCCCATGACGGCAGTGCACCCTCGCAGTTGAGCTTCGATGAGGCCGCCTATGTAACCGGGCTTGGTACCAACCTGGACCCGGATGCCACCAGCTTGCGGATCTGGTATTCCAGCCTCACCACCCCGGATTCGGTATTCGACTATTGCTTGAAAACCGGCGCGCGCACCCTGCTCAAACAGCTAAAGCTGCCGCCGGAATTTTCACCGGCGCTGTACCACAGCGAGCGCCTGTGGCTTAAGGCGCGGGATGGGGTCGAGATCCCCGTATCCTTGGTATACAGGCGCGGCAAATTCAGGGGCGATGGCAGCAATCCCCTGTACCTCTACGGTTATGGAGCTTACGGCCATGTGGTGGAACCAGATTTTTCCGCCGCCGCCCTGAGTCTGCTGGACCGGGGGCTGGTGTACGCCATAGTCCACGTCCGCGGCGGCGAAATGCTGGGGCGGGCCTGGTACGACGCCGGGCGCCTGTTTAACAAGCTCAACAGCTTCACCGATTTTATCGACGCCACCGAGGGCTTGTTGGCTCTCGGCTATGGCGATCGCTCGAAAGTGGTCGCCAGTGGCGCCAGCGCCGGTGGCCTGTTGATGGGGGCCGTGGCCAATATGGCGCCCGAGCTGTATCTCGCCATGGCCGCCCACGTGCCCTTTGTCGACATAGTCTCCAGCATGCTGGATGAGACCCTGCCCCTGACCACCAACGAATACGATGAGTGGGGCGATCCCAATGACAGGGCATGCTTCGACTATATGTTTAGCTACTCGCCCTATGACAATATCAGCCGCCAGGCCTATCCCCATTTGCTGGTAACCACAGGGCTGCACGACTCCCAGGTGCAATATTTCGAGCCCGCCAAATGGGTCGCCAGGCTCAGGGAAATGAAGACCGACGCCAATTTGCTGCTGTTCAAAACTGACATGGACACGGGCCACGGCGGCAAAAGCGGCCGTTACCGTCAGTACGAAGACACGGCGCTGGAATACGCCTTCTTTCTGCATCTGCTGGGGTTGGACTGAGATGGCCGCAGCAGCCGACTGGCATCTGTATCTGATCCGTTGCGGCGGCGGTGAGCTCTATACCGGCATCACCACGGATGTGGCCCGTCGCTTTGCCGAGCACAGCGGTCCCAAGGGCGCCAAGTACCTGAGGGGCAGGGGGCCGCTGACTTTGGTCTACAGTGAACATGTTGGCGATCGCAGCGCGGCGCTCAAACGGGAACTGGCGGTCAAGCGGTTGTCCAAGTCTGCCAAGGAGGCGCTGGTGGCCGAAGCCTTGGCACAAGCCTCGGCCCAGGCGCCTGATAACAGCGATTTGCAAACGGAAAAGGAAATCCCATGAGAAACCCACGGCGATTGCACGATCACAGGCTTTTGATCGAAAAGCACCAACTCGACACCCAATCACCGGCTGCGGACTCGCTGTTCTGGCGCCTGTGGCAGGACGGCGGCAGCGAGCTGGCACACAAGGCGCTGGCTACCGGGTTTGTGCAGGGGATAAGGACAGGGTCATTGGATCCGCGCAGCTACGGCGCCTTTAGCGTCAGTGATATTTACTACTGCTGTCAGGGCGCCAATGATTTTGGCGATGCGGCCCGGCGCAGCCGGGATCCCGTGCTGCAGGATTTTTTGCTGCATAAGCAGCAAAGCTATGACAAATACTTCCGCGAGGCATGCAACGAATGGCGCCTGGCGGATCCCAAGGCCGTACTGCCGAGCGATACCGCCAAGCGTTATTCCGACTTTGAGCGCCGCTTGGCCACAGGGCAGGCTGAGGCGGGTAAAGCGGCCGATCCCATTTACACCCTGATAGCCATGCTGCCCTGCGAATACCTCTGGGGCTGGCTGGCCCAGCAGCTGTCGCCCGCGTCCGATACCAATCTCTACGGCCCCTGGATCAGCAGCAACGCCTGTGTAGCCGGTGCCTTCGCCATGGGTAACTTTATTGAGGCTTATCTTGGCGAGCATGTTGTGGATGAAGAGTTGGCACGGCACCTTTACCTGACCGCCATGGAACACGAATACCGCAACTTTGAGGGAGCACTGCCATGAGCTGGCGTGAGCTACTCGGGCAGGCGCATAAAAAGTTATGATACTTAAGCTCATCGATTGTACGTCCAAGCCGGGAATGCGGGCCGACTTCAGCAAGGCCCAGATGGCCTGGGCGCCCATAATCCGATGCGATGGTTTCATCGCTCAGTTCGGTGGTTGGGACAGCGCCAACGGTCACGCCATTATCCTTGCCCTGTGGCAAAGCGAGCAGGCAGTCGCGGATTTTATGGCATCGGTTCATGACGGGATTTTTGCAGGCAGCGGCCAAGAGCACACCTACCACCAATGTAAGGTGCAATATTTCACCCTTGAACAGGACCTGGAAGCGTTGCAACCGGCTTGGCTGTCGAATGCCTCCTCGGTGCGCATAGAGCAATACCCATGTCATATGAAGCAAACCGACCCCTTAATTGGCCCGGCACTCTTGGGTGTGGTGTGGGGTCGCTCAAATCAGGAGTCAGGACATCGCCTGCGTTTATCTTTCTGGCATGACGGAGTGCAGTCGAATAAGCAGAGAGGCGAGATGCAGGAATATTCAGCCTTGCCGACCTGTCTGCATCTTCCCCTGTTACCCGAATGGAGGCTATTGAGCCAGATTGAGTCAGGCTGAGTCAGCCAGCTCCGCCAACCGGGATTTACGGTAAGCTTCGTCACGAAACCAGCGCTGCATTTTGGGATAACCGTCAGGGTGCTGCGGGTTTTCACACATAAACCAGCTGTACAGCAGGGGATAACCGAAGCCCCGCTTGTCGGCGAAAGCCTCGATCAGGGTCGCAGAGGCGCCGCGGTAGCCGTCGGGATGAAACAGACATTCAGCCGGCAGGCCGACTTTTTGCAGCGCCGCCCAGGACCAGGCAATGGCCGCCATCTCCTCTCCGCCCTTGTGTCCCGCATGTTTCATATCACCACCAAGCTTGGGCCTGGCACTTTCATCGGTCACTGCAATGTGCCCGGCCTCGTGCAGCAGGTCGCCCGGGTAGCGCAGCCGCGCCAAGTCTATGAGCAGCTCGCCGAGCTCAATTTTGATGCCGGGCAAAAAGGTTTTGTCATCGAGGGAGGTGAGGCGATACCCCAGCCCTATCTCGTCAAAAAAAACCAGAATTTTTTCAGTTTCGCTCAGCATTATCGGCTCCTGCATCAGCGTAAGTCGGCCGGAACCGGGTAGTTGGGATGTTCCACCGGAAAGGTCGCCCAAACTGCTGGAATGGGCGCCTCGCGCCTGGTACAGAGCCTTGCCTCGGCTACATCCACCTTTCCCGCAGGATACACCCCGAACCAATGTGGTGGCACATAGGCCGAATCAGGGCTTTGATTGTCGCAGCAAGAAAAACCAACCAATGTAAAAAATTCCTGCAGTTCTCAAACCCTGTTCTACAGTTAGTAACACCTAAGCAGCAATTGTTTGTTGCTTCAAGAAAATAAATATGCAGCAGGGAAGCACATGCAAAAATTTACCCCCCCGAAAGGTCTCCATATTCGGCCGTCAACTTCATCCGATAAACCCTTCCTGGAAAAACTGCATCGCCTCGTCAGGCAAGACCTGCGGCTTCTCGATGCCGATGAAGACTTTATTGAGTCTGTGGTTGAGATGCAGTTCAGAGCCCAAACCGAGGGCTATGGCGCCCAATTTCCCAATGCCATGTACTTCATCATCGAAAAGCACATGGAAAAAATTGGCCGGGTCTGCGTCGATTTCGGGGTTAACGAACTGCACTTGATTGATATCGCTTTTCTGCCGCAGGCGACCGGCCATGGTTTCGGCCGCGCCATCATACAAAGCTTCCAGTATTGCGCCGCGCAGTCGGGTTTGCCGATGAGTCTGAATGTGGCCCAAGACAATCCCGCAGCCAAACGGCTTTATCTCAATCTGGGTTTCATGGTCGAAGCCATACACCCCCCCTATGAAGAAATGCGCTGGTATCCGCCGGCCATGACCGCATTTGTCGCCGTCAGTTAGCAAGCAGTAACAACACCAATAATCCGGGCTGCGTGGCAGCGTGTGTTTATGCATCCCTCCATGGAACCAAGAGAAGGAGTTTTGTCTATGACTCAATTTGTATTTGATGTGCTGAATGAAATGGTCAATGAACCGATTGGCGTTTTTGAGCCGGGTTCGGATGAAAAGATAGCTGAGCTCAAGATCAAAAAGGTTGAACGCAGCCTGGCCCACGGCAATGAGTTTGATGCCTTTACCGTGGAACTCAGCGGTGATGCCAGGGAGCACTGCCCGCCGGCAACCTATCTGTTCAAGCATCCGAAATTCGGTGAGGAAAGCTTGTATATGTCGCCCTATGCCATTGATCAATATCAAATTTGCATATCGCGGAAAGCGGACAACAGCTGAGCCGATACTTAACTCAGTACAGACTATCAATAAGGAGATATGTATGTCAGATCAATTTATAGGAGAGATCAGGCAGGTCGGCTTCAGTTTTGCCCCGGTAGACTGGTCGATCTGCAATGGTGCGATTTTGGATATAGCTAATAATCAGGCGCTCTTTTCCCTGCTCGGCGCGTATTTCGGTGGTGATGCCCGCACCACGTTTGGTTTGCCCGACTTGAGAGGCCGCGTTCCCACCCATCCCAATATGACCACCTCAGGCACAATCTATCAGCAAGGACAGATGGGCGGCTGGGAGCAGATGATCATGACGATCGCCGATATGCCAGCCCACAATCACGACCTATACGCCAGCACCTCGGAAGCCGATTCCATGTATCCGGTACGTCCTGGTTCCCAGAGCAACCAGTTTGCCGAGTGCGCGACCGGTGAAGTGTTTTATGCACCGGCGGCCAATACACAGGCACTCTCCTCTGACACCATCACCAACACCGGTGGCGGGCAGGGATTCAACATCATTCAGCCAACGATTGCGATGCTGTTTATCATCGCTCTCGAAGGCCTTTACCCATCGCGAAACTAGGAGGCCGCCATGTCAACTCCCTTTATTGGTGAAATCATCATGTTTGCCGGTAACTTTGCGGTGAAGAACTACAGCTTCTGCAATGGAACCCTGCTGAATACTTCAGATAACGCGCCGCTCTTCTCTCTGCTGGGGACCATGTACGGTGGTGATGGCAGAACTACTTTTGGCTTGCCGGATTTCAGAGGTCGGGCTCAGGTGTCTGTGGGTAACAGTCCCGGGACTCAGCATCCCTGGCCTCAGGGTCTGAGGGCTGGTGCCGAAGATGTGACGCTGCTGGAGGCTAACCTGCCGGTTCACAGCCATAACTTTAACGTTGCTCTGGGTAACCCCTCCACGGGAACGGCGGAGGCTGCAATGGTTGCCAAAGGCAACCATTATGTCGCCAGCAATAACCCCAATATTACCGGCAGCGGCTTTATGTACGATAAGTCAGTAGGTAACGCAGGGGCCGATGCGCCACTTCCGATCATGTCACCCTTTATCGTGGTGAATTTTATGATCGCCATGAACGGCATCTACCCGACGCGCGCTTAGGAGCTAATAATATGGCTAACTCATTTACAGCACAGATCAAAATCTTTCCCTATACTTTTGCGCCGAGGAACTGGACCTGGTGTAACGGGCAGCTCCTTGCCATTAACCAGTTCACAGCGTTTTATTCTTTGGTCGGTACCATCTATGGTGGTGACGGAAGAACGTCATTTGGCATTCCCCAATTCCAGGGGCGCACGCCGCTTCATGCAGGTACAGCGCCCGGGTTGACCCCCAGGGTTATCGGGCAATGGGGTGGTTCCGAAAATAGCCAGGTGTCTCCAGCCTATCTGCCAACACACTCACACCAGATTAAGGCAGTGCAGGCCCAGGTAGCCGATACCACGGAAACTGCCACAAACATCAGCTACCTTTCAGCCAGTCGTCCCGGCGGGACCATAGCCAGTAATAAATCCTACTGCAGTACGCCGCCGGGAACCGGGCAAATGCAGATGGCGGAAGCGGCCATAGGCGTGACGGGGGAAGGTGATGGTGTTCCCCTCAGACAGCCCTATACGGCGCTGCATTTCTGCATTTGTCTTGAGGGTATCTATCCGACCCGTAGCTAAAAAATAGCTGCTTTGAACAGCCTCTGGAAACAGGGGCTGTTTAGATTAAGGTAATTAAAGCCAACCGGCATCTAAAGTATCGAAGTTAAATTCGCATTTTTCAGACCCTGACTATAATTACCCGGTAACTATAAAGACGAACACAGCATAAAGGATTCGGTTATAGATTGTTTTAAACATAACCAGCACATATAGGGATAAAAATGTCTGAAGTGAAAGAGATGGAACCTCAGCAGCAAGTCGCGCAAAAATTGTTCGATTTTTCAAGTGAATACTCAAGCAATCTGCCCGGTTTACTCAAGGCCTTGAACATCTCTATTGCGGTAACCAGTTATCAGGCCGACAGGCTCTTTTTTCTTCGCACCGACGGTGTGAAAATCAACACTCATTTCAAGTACTTTCCCCGCCCCATGGGGGTATGTGCCGATGCAGGCCGCCTCACCTTGGGTACCCTGACCCAGGTATTGGATTTTCGCCACAGTGAAGTCGTTCTTAACAATATCAAAAACGGCCAGATGGACAGCGAGGCCAAGCTGTCGAGAAAAATCAAGGAAGACAGGCAGCATATTGGTGAACTGTTCAGAACCAGGAAAGAAAAAGAAATACAAGCTTTTAAGCAGGCCGATGCCCTGTATCTGCCACGGGCGGCACTGAGTACAGGGATGATCAATATCCATGATATCGCCTGGGGCAATGAGGGACTTTGGGTTGTGAATTCAACGTTTTCCTGCCTTTCCACCTTATCACCGGATTACAGCTTTGTTGCCCGCTGGAAACCGCCCTTTATCAGTGAGCTGGTGCCGGAAGATCGCTGCCATCTGAACGGAATGGCGCTGAAAGACGGCTATCCCAAATACGTCACCACCTTTAATCAATGTGACAACCTGGATTCCTGGGTTGATAGGCCGCTGGGTGAAGGCACGCTGATCGACGTCGACACGGATGAGATCCTGCTGAAGGATCTCATCATGCCCCACTCACCCCGTTACTATCGTGAACGGGTATATCTATGTGACTCCGGCACCGGACGGGTGCTTGAGTATGATCCCGCGACAAAAACAACACAGACCTTGATCACCCTGCCCGGATTTCCCCGGGGGATGAACTTTATCGGTAACCTGATGTTTGTTGGTTTGTCCAAGGTGCGTAAGAGCGACATAGGTGCCACGGTACCCATAGCCGAAGCGCTGGAAGAATCACAATGTGGGGTCTGGGTAATAGACCTTGATAGCCAAGGCATTGTCGGAAATATCGTCTTTAGCGGCGATGTCAGTCAAATCTACGATATCGCCGTAGTGCGGGATGCGGTTACACCGGATCTCGCCGCTAATAACATGGTTTCAATTCGTCATTTGTTCGATTACACGGAAGAATTGGCATGAAAAACGATCTGAAAAAAGCCGCCCTCGGCGCCCTTGTTCCCGCCCTGTTTGCCGGTGCAGCCGCCGCCCACAATTCGGCAGCAAGAAGCCGCTTTTCCACCTCTCGTTTCAGCAGCAAGGTCGCCTTTGGCAAAAATGGTGCCGCCGCGCTAAAGGATGAAGCCAAGGGCAAGGATCCCTTCAATGCCTTTGACTTGGCTGCGACCAGAGATTGCGATACCAGCCCGGCAGTAAGGATGCAAAGCCAGTGCGTATCCGATGAAACCCGATTTGCCGTATTACAAGATCCGGCGCTGATAGGCCCGGGTGAGCTGGTAAAAAGTGACATGTCCGGCGATATTCCGGATCAGGCTCAACAGCAGCCAGTCAGCCAAGTAAATAAAACCCCGCCCAGAATGGCAGTAGATGAAATTATCATCGTTGATGCCGGCGTCGAGGATGCCGCCATCCTGCTTAACGGGGTGGACCCCAGGATCATGGTGTTTACCATTGCCGCCGACAGCGACGGGGTGAAGGCGCTGGCGACCATCCTCGGCCATTTTAAAGAGCTTCAAAAGGTGCACCTGATCTCCCACGGCAGCGATGGGGTATTGCAGCTTGGCAATACCCGGTTGACCCGGGAGAAATTTGACGAGTACGCGGGCAGCCTGGCAGAGATTAAACAGGCCTTTGCCGAACACGGCGGCCTGTATCTGTACGGCTGTTCGCTGGCGGCCGACGCCAAAGGAGAGGCCTTTGTCACAGAACTGAAAAACCAGCTGGGAGAGGTGAATATCGCCGCCTCCACTGATTTGACCGGACCGACCCGCCTTGGTGGCGACTGGGAGCTGGAGCTTGTGACCGGTGATATGGATCTGCGCTCCCCCTTTGACCCACTTGCCATGCAGCAGATGGATCATAATCTGGCCACCGTTTGCTATACCTATGCTCACGGAACTTTTGGCACCAAGTACATTTATCACCCTGACTTTGGTGCAGCCAGCTCAAGAAAGCGGGTTGGGCTAGTCTCTTCCGGTGGCAGCGCAGCCTTATATATCAATCATATCCCTAGCGACCATCTTGTATCCCGTAATAATGCGTCAAATGGTGGCACTCTCTTCGCAAGTAAAGCTGCTGCGTTGGCTAGCCCCTATTGCCAATCCGCCGTCAACAATGCCCCAACTGTATCTGGCGCCCCGGCGAGTGTGACTGTGCTGGAAGACACGGCAAGCAACGTTGATTTGTCCGCCGTCATCTTTGCGGATGCGGATGGCGACAGCCTGACTGTCACACTTTCCTTGAACACAGGCACCTTGACCGCTACAAGCGGCGGCGGAGTGACCATAGGCGGCTCAGGAACTGCCGCCTTAACCCTTGCAGGCACTCCTGCCAATATCAACACCTACCTGGATACAGCATCGAACATCAAGTACACCGGGGCCGCCAATGCTGCAGGTAACGGCGCTGCAACCCTGACCATCAGTGCAACCGACGGTAACGGCGGCAACTTGGCGTCAAACCCGTCGATCAGTATCAACATCACTTCGGTCAACGATGCGCCGTCGCTGTCAATTGGTTCAAACCAGAGCGCAGGCAGCGGCACCGGCGGCCTACAGCAGTCGGTGAACAGCTTCGCGTCCATGTCCAATGACGGTGACGTCGAAGCGGTGCAAGGGATTGCCGATTTTATTGTGTCTGAAGCGAGCGACACCAATAACGTGGTATCCGGCGTGGACATCAGCAATGCCGGCACCCTGACCTATACACCTGCGAGCGGAGTTGAAGGTACAGCCACCATTAACGTGCAGGTGCAGGACGATGGTGGCACGGCGAACAGCGGCGTGGATACTTCTTCTACCTCTCAATTCACTATCACAGTCGATACTCTGGCACCTACTGTGACGTCGGTCAGCGTGCCGGCCAGCGCCACTTACATCGTCGGACAGAATTTGAACTTCATCGTGAATACCAGCGAGGCTGTGACCGTTAACACCAGTGGTGGCACACCACAACTGGGCATCACCGTTGGTGCCACCTTGCGTCAGGCAACTTATCAGTCAGGAAGTGGCACCAGTGCCTTGCTATTCAGATACACGGTGCAATCGGGCGATTTGGACAGCGATGGCATTGCCATTGGCACCTTATCAGCCAACGGTGGCACCCTGCGTGATGCCGCCCTCAACGATATGAATGTCACCCTAAACTCGGTAGGCTCAACGTCCAGTGTTCTGGTGGATGCGATAGTGCCTACAGTTTCTTCGGTGACTGTTCCGGCCAACGGCACCTATATCGCCGGGCAGAGCCTGGATTTCACCGTCAATACCAGTGAAAACGTCACGGTCAACACAAGCGGTGGCACACCACAAATGGCCATCACCATAGGTGCAACCACCCGGCAGGCAGTTTACCAGTCGGGCAGCGGTACCAGTGCTCTGGTGTTCCGTTACACAGTACAGTCAGGCGACGCCGACAGCGACGGTATTGCGGTAGGCACTCTTGCAGCCAACGGTGGCACCTTGAAAGACTCCGTTGGCAACGATATGAACCTGACGCTGAATTCCGTGGGTTCAACCACCAGTGTGCTGGTGGATGCGTTAGCACCGACAGTGTCCTCGGTCAGTGTGCCGGCCAACGGCACCTATGTTGCCGGGCAGAACCTGGATTTCACTCTGAATACCAGCGAGGCTGTCACTGTGAACACCGGCGGTGGTACGCCACAAATTGCCATCACCATAGGCGCAACCACCCGCCAGGCTGTGTATGTTTCGGGCAGCGGCACCAGTGCGCTGCTATTCAGATATACAGTGCAATCGGGCGAACTGGATACCGACGGCATAGCTGTCGGGGCGCTTTCCGCCAATGGCGGTACCCTGCGGGATGCCGCAGCCAATGATCTTAACACCACCCTCAATTCGGTGGGGGCAACCACCAGTGTGCTGGTGGATGCGGTTGCACCGACAGTGTCCTCGGTCAGCGTGCCGGCCAACGCCACCTATATCGCCGGACAGAATTTGGATTTCACCATCAACCTGGATGATAACGTAACGGTGAATACCGGCGGTGGCACGCCGCAAATAGCCATCACCATAGGCGCAACAACACGGCAAGCCACCTACCTGGCGGGCAGTGGCTCCAGTGCGCTGGTTTTCAGATACACAGTACAATCGGGCGATCTGGATACCGATGGCATTGTCGTAGGTTCACTCTCAGCCAACGGCGGCACCCTGCGTGATACCGCAACCAACGATCTCAACACTACTCTTAATTCGGTGGGTTCAACAACCAGTGTGCTGGTGGATGCTGTGGCACCTACAGTGTCCTCGGTCAGTGTGCCTGCCAATGGCACCTATATCGCCGGACAGAACCTGGATTTCACTGTCAATACCAGTGAAAACGTCACGGTCAACACAGGCGGCGGCACGCCACAAATGGCCATCACCATAGGTGCAACCACCCGCCAGGCCGTCTATGTCTCGGGCAGCGGCACCAGTGCCCTGTTGTTCAGATACACGGTGCAATCCGGTGATGAAGATATCAATGGTATTGCGGTAGGCACTCTTGCAGCCAACGGTGGCACCTTGAAAGACTCCGTTGGCAACGATATGAACCTGACGCTGAATTCTGTGGGTTCAACCACCAGTGTGCTGGTGGATGCGGTTGTCCCGACCGTTGCCATCAGCTCCACGTCCTCGGGAACCGTCAACGGTCAGTTTGATGTGACCTTTACCCTGAGCGAGAGCAGCACTGATTTCGATGTGTCCGACGTCACGGTCGGCAACGGCACCAAGGGCGCATTGAGTGGCAGTGGCACCAGTTACACCCTGCCTTTGACGCCTTCTGCTGATGGAACTGTAACGGTTGATGTGGCGGGCGGTGTGTTTACCGATGCCGCCGGTAACAACAACACGGCCGCGACCCAGTTCAGCATCAATGCCGATGTCACCCCACCCGGTGTAACCATTTCCAGCAGTGCTTCGGGTACGGTCAATGGTCAGTTTGACGTGACCTTTACCTTAAGCGAGAGTAGCACTGACTTCGAAGCGTTCGACATCACTGTCAGCAACGGCGCCAAGGGCACCTTGAGTGGCAGCGGTACCAGTTACACCTTGCCCGTGACGCCCTCTGCCGATGGCACGGTCACCGTCGACGTGGCGGGGGGCGTGTTTACCGATGCTGCCGGCAACAACAACACGGCAGCGACCCAGTTCAGCATCGCCGCAGATGTCACTGGCCCCAGTGTGGTTATTGGCTCCAGTGCCTCTGGTACGGTCAACGGCCCGTTTGACGTGACCTTTACCTTAAGTGAGAGCAGCAGCGACTTTACCGCGGCCGACATCACGGTTGGCAACGGCAGCAAAGGTGCTTTGAGTGGCAGTGGCAGCAGTTATACTTTGACGGTAACGCCAAGCGCCGATGGTACAGTCACGGTTGATGTGGCGGGAGGCGTCTTTACCGATGCAGTCGGCAACGGTAACAATGCTGCGACGCAGTTCAGCATTGCGGCCGATGTGACTTCCCCCAGTATCAACATCAGCTCCACTTCCTCGGGAACCGTCAACGGTCAGTTTGATGTGACCTTTACCCTGAGCGAAAGCAGCAGCGACTTCACTGCGGCCGACGTCACGGTCGGCAACGGCAGTAAGGGCAGCTTCAGTGGCAGTGGCACCAGCTACACCCTGGCTGTGACCCCTTCAGGCGATGGCGCGGTGACGGTTGATGTGGCTGGAGGCGTGTTTACCGATGCGGCCGGCAACGGCAACATGGCCGCGACCCAGTTCAGCATCAACGCCGATGTGTCGGCACCGACCTTAAGTAGTTCATCGCCCTTCGATGACGAGGTCAATGTGGCCACCACGGTCACGCCGGTACTGACCTTCAATGAGACGGTACAACTTGGCAACGGCAGTATCAGCCTGCAGGAAGTGGGAGGCAGCAGCTTCGAGAGCTTCGATGCCGGCACAGGTATGGGCGATAACGGCGGCTCGGTGGCGGTGCTGGGCAGTGCCCTGACCATCACCCCCGGCGCTGCGCTGCGCACCGGCAAGCAATACGCCATACACATTGACAACGGCGCCATCACCGACAGCAACGGCAATGCCTATGCGGGTATCAGTGATGACACCACACTCAACTTCCTGGTACGGCCCAAGCTGGTGCTCAGTGTCGACAAGACAGAGGTCAGTGAACCCCACAGCGAAACCGCAACAGTGACCCTGTCACTGCAGGACGACGGTGGCAATGCCTTTGTTGCCCTGTCGGATGTGGACGTGGTGTTGGCCCTGAGTGGCACTGCGACATTGAACAGCGATTACGGTCTGCTCGGCAGCAACTTTACTGAGGGGACTCTGACCCTGACCGTGCCCGCGGGTTCGGACAGCAGCACCCTGAGTGTCACCGCCATTGATGACGTGGTGAGCGATGATGGCGAAACCATTGCGGTCGACATCGACTCTGTCTCCAGTGGCAATGCCACCGAGGTGACTGCCCAGTCGGTGAGCATCACTGTGAATGAAAACCGGACGCCAACCCTGACGGGCCTGCCTGCCAGTTTCACCATAGTGGAAGATGAGGTCAGCAATATCGACCTGTCGGCTGTGGTACTGGCCGATGCCGACAATGACCTGCTGAACCTGGTGTTGTCGGTGGACAGCGGTACCCTGACATCGCCCCTGGGCAACAGCGGTAATGTCACAGTAGTGGGCTCGGGCACAGATGCCATGGTGCTGACAGGGCTGGCGGCAGATCTGAATACCTTCCTCGACAACGCCAACGCGGTGGCCATTACCACAGCGCAGGATCAAACCGTGGACATCGTCCTCAGCGCCGCACCGAGCGATGGCCTGGCAAACGGCAGCATGAGTCAGGCCACGGTCAGCGTGACCCCGGTCAATGATGCGCCGACCGGCAGTGTGACCATCTCAGGTATGGCCGTTGAGGATGCCATGCTCACCGCCAGCAACACGCTCGCGGACGTGGAGGGTCTGGGCACCATCAGCTACCAGTGGAACCGCAACAGTGTGCCGGTCCTTGGCGCCACTGCCGCCAGCTATGTGCTGGGTGATGTGGACGTGGGTGGCCTGATGACTGTGACCGCCAGCTACACAGATGGTCAGGGCACGGCGGAAAGCGTGACCTCGGCCGCGACGGCGGCGGTGGCCAACGTCAACGATGCGCCCACCGGGACTGTGTCCATCAGCGGGGTGGCGCTGGAAGGGGAAACCCTGACCGCCAGCCACAACCTGGCCGACGATGACGGTCTGGGAGCCGTAAGCTTCCAGTGGTTGCGGGAGAACGCCGTGATTGCCAACGCCAGTGGCAGCAGCTATCTGCTGGTTGCTGCCGATATCGGCAGCCGCATCAGCGTTCGCGCCGGCTATACCGACGGTCATGGCACCGCCGAAGCCGTCGACTCGGCCCAGACCGAAGCTGTGGTGGCGGCCAACAAGGCGCCGGTGGCCAATAACAGCCAGGTCAGTGTCGATGAAGACAGCAGCATAGCGATAGAGCTGGATGCGACCGACCCGGACCAGGACACCCTGGCAGTGACCATAGAGACACAACCCACCAACGGTGAGTTGGTGCAGCAAGGGGCGCTGTGGCTGTACACCCCCAATGCCGACTTCAACGGCGATGACAGCTTCAGCTACAGCGTATCCGATGGTTCGCTGAGCTCAGGCACGGCCACGGTCAGCATCACCGTGACTCCGGTCAATGACGCGCCGGTGGCGGTGGCGGATGCCTTTGAGCTCAGCAGTGATTCGGGGCAGTTCAGCGCCTTCAATGTGCTGGCCAACGACACCGACATCGATGGCGATGCCCTGACCCTGTATCAGGTCAGCACCAACCTGGGTGAAGCCAAAGTGGTGGACAACCAGCTGAGCTACCGTGCGCCCCTGGGTTACCAGGGCACTGTGGTGGTCAACTACAAGGTGCGGGATGCGGCCAAGGCCGAAAGCAGTGCCGTGGCGACGTTGACCGTCAGCTCCACGGCGGCGGGGATAGTGCTGACGCCACCGGCGGATGTGACCGTCAATGCCACCGGCTTGTTTACCAAGGTCGAGATGGGCACGGCGGTGGCCACGGCCGGCGGTGAGAGTCTGCCGGTGACGGTGGACAGCAACGGCTTCTTCAGTCCCGGCGCCCACAAGGTGACTTGGTCTGCGGCCGACGGTGACACAACTGTGTCCATGACCCAGGCGGTGAATGTCATTCCCCTGGTGGGTCTGAGCAAAGACCAGACGGCGAGCGAAGGCAGTGATGTGAGCTTCCGGGTGCTGCTCAACGGTGATGCGGTGAGCTATCCGGTGGAAGTGCCCTACAGCGTAGGCGGCACAGCCGCGACCGATGGCTCAGACCACGATTTGGTGGATGGCAGCGTGATGTTCAACCAGGGCGAGCTGGAGAAAACCGTGTCGCTGCACCTAGTGGACGATGGCACCCCCGAAGGCAATGAAACTGTAGTGGTCACCCTGGGCACCCCGACCCATGCGGTGCTGGGACCCAAGGCCAGCCATACCCTGACGATAGTGGAAAGCAACGTGGCGCCCAGTGTGGTACTTGGTGCCACCCAGGGTGACGGCCAGACCCGTATTGTCAGTCAGGATGGCGGCCTGGTGACGGTGACAGCCACTGTGACCGACCCCAACACGGGTGACAGCCACAGCTTTGACTGGTCGCAGAGTGATAACGCGTTGGTCGACAGCGACGGTGACGATAGCACCTTCACCTTTGACCCATCGACGCTGTCACCGGGCTTCTACAAGCTGCGGGTGGCGGTGAGTGACGGCGACAAGACAGGTATGGACCGTCTGAAACTGCGGGTCGAGGCGGCGCTGCCGACACTGGACACCACAGACAGCGACGGTGACGGCATCAACGATAACGATGAAGGCGCGGGTGACAAGGATGGTGACGGTATCCCGGATTACCTGGATGCGGTCAACCTGGCCCGCAACGTGGTCCAGGAAACCCCAGCCAGCAGCAACAGCTTCCTGATGGAAACTGAACCCGGTCTGGCATTGAGTTTGGGTGATGTGGCGTTCCGCGCCAACGGAAGTGACACAGGTGTCAGCAACGGCGATGTGGTGACCCATGGTAATGAGGGCGCGGGGGCGACGGACGACATCGACTATCGCTATGGCAACGGTATGTTCGACTTCAACGTGGAAGAACTGCCGCTGTCGGGGCAGTCGGTCAACATAGTGGTGGCCCAGTTCCAGCCGGTACCGGCCAATGCTGTGTACCGCAAGCTGATGCCGGGTGGTTGGCAGGACTTTGTGATTGATGCCAATAACGCCGTGGCCTCGGCATCCGGTGCCGAGGGTTACTGCCCACCGCCGGGTGATGCGGCCTACAGCACAGGTCTGACCGAAGGTCACTGGTGTGTGCAGTTGACCATAGAGGACGGCGGTCCGAACGATGCCGACGGTGAGGTCAACAGTGCCATCGACGACCCGGGTGGTCTGGCGGTGCCGGCCGGCAGCAACAATGCGCCCATGACGACCGCCGATGTGGTGACCATGAAGCGCAACGCCAGTATCGACATTGACGTGCTGGCCAATGACACCGACGTTGACGGCGACAGCCTGATGTTGACCAGCGTGAATGCCGACCTGGGTCAGGTGAGCATAGTGGACAACCAGCTGCACTATGTGGCCGAAGCCGGGCACCTGGGTGAGGCGCACCTGAGCTACGGTGTCAGTGACGGTAAGGGCGGCTCGGCCAGTGGCAAGGTGACAGTGTCTGTGTTGCCGAACAAGGCGCCGGTGGCGGCGCCTGATATGGCCTCGGTGCACAGTGGCAACAGCGTGGTGATAGACGTGCTGGCCAACGACAGCGACCCGGATGCGGATGCGCTGACCGTGACCGCGGCCAGTGCTATGCACGGCATCGTGGTTATCAACGCCGACAACAGCCTGACTTATACGCCGACAGTGGGCTATGACGGCACGGATACGGTGAGCTACAGCATCAGCGACGGTGACGGCGGTGAAGCGCAAGGCACTGTGACCATAGCGGTATCGGCGATGGAGACTGTGACCATCACCAACCGCTCGTCCGGCGGTGCGCTGAACTTCTGGGCCTTGGGTGTGCTGCTGGCGGGCCTGTGGCGCCGTCAGTCGAAAAACAATAAACAGGGAGTCAAAACCAAATGAGAGCAGGCATAGGGTTAATGGTAGTGGCGCTGTGGAGCGCGGCGGTGACGGCCGAACCCTTCGAGCTGGGCCTGTGGCTGGGCCAGGCTTCGACGGATGTGCGCGGAAACAGTGCTGACATAATGAGTGCCGACATAGTGGGTGTCGATGACAATGACACCAGTTGGGGAGTGGAGCTGGGTTACGCCCTGACGGACGACTTCGGCCTGACCCTGGGGTATGTGGACCAGGGCGAGGGTACCCTGGTGCTGCAGGCCGACACCATCACGCCCGCGGCCTATCACCAGCAGGTGCGCGAAGTAGCGCCGCTGCTGGCCGAAGGGGTGACGCTCGGCGGCGCCCTGCGCTTCCCGGTGGCGGAGCAGTTCTCGTTGTTTGCCGAAGCGGGCGCCTTCTTCTGGGAGTCGAAGGTGAAGAGCAGTAACGGCACTGAGACGCTGAAAACCAACTTCGACGGCACCGACATGTACGTGGGCACCGGGGCGAGTTACCACTGGTCACCCCAGTGGTCGGCGTCGGTACGCTATCGGTACTACCACCTGGATGAAACCGTGAACGACTGGTCGGTTGGACTCAGCTACCGCTTCTGAAGCCGTTAATACTTAATCAAAACGGGCGCTTAGTGCGCCTGTTTTATTTGTCCGGGTAAATGATAAGCGGCAAGTCAGATCTCTGCTTCAGGTACAAATTTGAGATTTGATTGTTAATTGTCCATGTCGGCTACTGAAATAGCTATCTTTTTGATGATGACGTGAGCGGTTGATTGTATTGCGATTCTATAGTTTTTTTAAGTTTCTCGCGTCGGCTTTTAAGTTTTCTATTGTTAACAACTGATAAATGATCCCAGTGGACTAGGTTCTGCTTTTTCTGTGGTAGCTCCGTCTCGGCACAGCTGCAAAAAATTGATCGAAATTGCACCATAACGAGCTAGCATACTGTAAATCCTTATCTATACTCACCATCTCAGATTCCCTACAAAACAAAAGTTTAATCCTACCTATTTGGCATTGGAGTGCTTTATGAAAAACGCATTAACGGGCGTCCGCGCCCGCGCTTTGCTCTCGCTGTCAATTTATCTCGGTTTAGGTTGGTCAAGTGCTCAGGCGGCCGATGTAGTGCTCTCTAATGGCGGCACCTTGGGCGGTACCAGCGTAATGGGTTTCAACATGGGGCAGTCGTTCACGGCGACCAAGACCGGACGGATCACCCAGGTCGAGATTGCGGCCTCGAACAACGTCTTCGGAACCGCGACACTCAATATCTATTCGGGCGCCGGCAATGGCGGAACCCTGCTCTATAGCAAGAGCGGTATCGATTTTTCGGGCGTCGCCGCCATCATCGACCCCAACGTCTACAGTTACACCGCCATTACCGTGGACACCGAAGTGCCGATAATCAGCGGCAACGTCTACACCTTCCTGTTGACGCCAAAGACCGCCCTCGACATTGGTTATGTCAACAGCAACAACTACGCCGGTGGCGCCTTGTTTTCGCCTGACCTCGGCGGCTTCCAGAACGGTAACGATCTTCCGTTCAAGATTACCCAGGCTGATCCTCTATATGACAGCGACGGCAACCTGACCGCCGGCGCTGGCGCAGAAGCCAGCACCATAGACACCACTGTGGATACAGTTGGTGAGGCCATTGACTTCATGGACTTCACCTTGACCGATGGCGGTAGCGGCGATGCTCGTAACCTGACCGCGTCGCAAATCGTGGTGCACATCGGGGGCACCAGCAGCAACACCGAACGCTCGGCTGTTACCTGGCGATTGAATGGCCCTGACGCCACTAACGTGGTCGGCGTCTACAACAGCGGCGCCCAGACCATCACCTTCTCCGGTCTCTCTATCAGCGTTGCCGACGGCGGCAACGAGACCTACACCATCAATGGTTATTTCAATACCACCACCGGCCTGACAGAAGGCCATACGTTTACCTTGAGCCTGGACGGCGCTACAGATGTTACTGTTGGTCAAGTCGACAGTCATTTCGGTGTCACTTCCTCCGTCAGCAATGGTGCAGGTGCGGCCATCAGCGTCGTCGCCTCAAAGCTCACTTTCAATACCCAGCCGGCCGGCTCGGTTTCCGGGGCTGCGCTGACTACTCAGCCGGTCGTGGCAGCGACCGATGCCTTCGGCAACACCGACGTTGATTACACCAGCAACATCACACTTACCGAAGGCAGCGCCGGTTCGCTTTCGGGGACGACCACGCTGGCTGCCACCGCAGGCGTGGCAACCTTCACCAACGTCGTATATACGGCAACGGCCGACCAGGAAGCGTTCACCTTGACCGCAGCTTCCGGCGCCTTAACCGACGGAACATCCAATGCGGTGAACTCGGACGTGGTTGCGACACAGTTGATCTTTACCACCCAACCAGCTCCGACGACCTTGGTCAGCGGCGCGTCCACCAACTTCTCCACGGTTCCTGTGGTCAAGGCTGTGGACGGTACCAGTACAGTCGATACCGGCTACGCGACAGCGATAGTCCTTTCGGTCACAGATCCCAATGATGGTATTGTCGACGGCACAGTCGACGCGTTCACGGGTACCGGTGATGAAGATATTCTCGGTTCCACCGTAACTATATCGCCGACCAGCGGAGCCTCTACCTACACAGGTTTGGCGATTCAATACACGGCAGGGGGTGTCAGCGATACCATAGCGTTACGTGCGACATCCGGCGGCCTGACTGCCGTCAACAGCAGCAGCATTAATGCGATAAGTCCACCAACGGTCACTGATGGCAATATCAGCATCAGCGGCGGTACCGGAACGGCCGGCGCCTTCAGGATCGGCGATGTGGTCACGGCGACCTGGGATAACTCTGGCACTGGTGACAATAATGCCGGTGTGTCAGCGGTGACTGTCGACTTCAGTCAATTCGGCGGCGGCGCGGCGGTTGCGGCCAGCAACAATCTGGATATCTGGACCGCGACCTATACCATAGTGGCTGGCGCAATCGATGCTTCCAACCGTAACGTCAGTGTTACCGCCACCGGCAGCGGTTCAAGCACCACTGCTGATACCACCAATGCCACGGTCGATAATATTGCACCCACGGTCACCGACGGTAATATCACGGTCACAGGCGGCACCGGTACCGGCGGAGCCTTTATCCTGGGCGACACTGTGACTGCGACCTGGAATAATACAGCTGGCGGTGACAACAACAGCGATACCATAGTTGGGGTCACAGTTGATTTCAGCAGCATGGGCGGCGGCAGCGCCGTGACTGCAACAGATTCTGCCGGCGTCTGGAGTGCTACCTACGACATTACCTCAGGCTCAACCAGTGGCAGCAACCTGAATGTCAGTGTCGAGGCCACAGATAATGCAGGTAATACTACCCAGCAGGCTGATACCAGCAACAGCAGCATAGATAAAGACGTGCCGACAGTGACCAGCGTCAGTGTGCCTGTCAATGGCACCTATATTGTTGGGGATAGCCTGGATTTCACCGTCAACCTGGATGACAACGTGACGGTTGATACCGGTGGTGGAACGCCACAGTTGAGCCTGACTATAGGCGCCACGACCCGCCAGGCCGCTTATCTGTCTGGCAGCGGTACCAGTGCTTTGGTGTTCCGTCATACCGTGCTGTCCGGTGATGAAGATACCGATGGTATTGCGGTCGGGGCACTCTCAGCCAACGGTGGCACTCTGCGCGATAGCTCAGGGAATGATCTCGACTTAACCCTTAATTCAGTTGGTTCAACAACCAGTGTGTTGATAGATGCTATCGCACCCACTGTGAGTATTGGCTCAAGTGCCTCTGGCACGGTCAACGGTCAGTTTGATGTGACCTTTACCCTGAGCGAAAGCAGCAGCGACTTCACTGCGGCCGACGTCACGGTCGGCAACGGCAGTAAGGGCAGCTTCAGTGGCAGTGGCACCAGCTACACCCTGGCTGTGACCCCTTCAGGCGATGGCGCGGTGACGGTTGATGTGGCTGGAGGCGTGTTTACCGATGCGGCCGGTAACGGCAACACGGCAGCGACCCAGTTCAGCATCAACGCCGATGTGTCGGCACCGACCTTAAGCAGTTCATCGCCCTTCGATGACGAGGTCAATGTGGCCACTACGGTCACGCCGGTACTGACCTTCAATGAGACGGTACAACTTGGCAACGGCAGTATCAGCCTGCAGGAAGTGGGAGGCAGCAGCTTCGAGAGCTTCGATGCCGGCACAGGTATGGGCGATAACGGCGGCTCGGTGGCGGTGCTGGGCAGTGCCCTGACCATCACCCCCGGCGCTGCGCTGCGCACCGGCAAGCAATACGCCATACACATTGACAACGGCGCCATCACCGACAGCAACGGCAATGCTTATGCGGGTATCAGTGATGACACCACACTCAACTTCCTGGTACGGCCCAAGCTGGTGCTCAGTGTCGACAAGACAGAGGTCAGTGAACCCCACAGCGAAACCGCAACAGTGACCCTGTCACTGCAGGACGACGGTGGCAATGCCTTTGTTGCCCTGTCGGATGTGGACGTGGTGTTGGCCCTGAGTGGCACTGCGACATTGAACAGCGATTACGGTCTGCTCGGCAGCAACTTTACTGAGGGGACTCTGACCCTGACCGTGCCCGCGGGTTCGGACAGCAGCACCCTGAGTGTCACCGCCATTGATGACGTGGTGAGCGATGATGGCGAAACCATTGCGGTCGACATCGACTCTGTCTCCAGTGGCAATGCCACCGAGGTGACTGCCCAGTCGGTGAGCATCACTGTGAATGAAAACCGGACGCCAACCCTGACGGGCCTGCCTGCCAGTTTCACCATAGTGGAAGATGAGGTCAGCAATATCGACCTGTCGGCTGTGGTACTGGCCGATGCCGACAATGACCTGCTGAACCTGGTGTTGTCGGTGGACAGCGGTACCCTGACATCGCCCCTGGGCAACAGCGGTAATGTCACAGTAGTGGGCTCGGGCACAGATGCCATGGTGCTGACAGGGCTGGCGGCAGATCTGAATACCTTCCTCGACAACGCCAACGCGGTGGCCATTACCACAGCGCAGGATCAAACCGTGGACATCGTCCTCAGCGCCGCACCGAGCGATGGCCTGGCAAACGGCAGCATGAGTCAGGCCACGGTCAGCGTGACCCCGGTCAATGATGCGCCGACCGGCAGTGTGACCATCTCAGGTATGGCCGTTGAGGATGCCATGCTCACCGCCAGCAACACGCTCGCGGACGTGGAGGGTCTGGGCACCATCAGCTACCAGTGGAACCGCAACAGTGTGCCGGTCCTTGGCGCCACTGCCGCCAGCTATGTGCTGGGTGATGTGGACGTGGGTGGCCTGATGACTGTGACCGCCAGCTACACAGATGGTCAGGGCACGGCGGAAAGCGTGACCTCGGCCGCGACGGCGGCGGTGGCCAACGTCAACGATGCGCCCACCGGGACTGTGTCCATCAGCGGGGTGGCGCTGGAAGGGGAAACCCTGACCGCCAGCCACAACCTGGCCGACGATGACGGTCTGGGAGCCGTAAGCTTCCAGTGGTTGCGGGAGAACGCCGTGATTGCCAACGCCAGTGGCAGCAGCTATCTGCTGGTTGCTGCCGATATCGGCAGCCGCATCAGCGTTCGCGCCGGCTATACCGACGGTCATGGCACCGCCGAAGCCGTCGACTCGGCCCAGACCGAAGCTGTGGTGGCGGCCAACAAGGCGCCGGTGGCCAATAACAGCCAGGTCAGTGTCGATGAAGACAGCAGCATAGCGATAGAGCTGGATGCGACCGACCCGGACCAGGACACCCTGGCAGTGACCATAGAGACACAACCCACCAACGGTGAGTTGGTGCAGCAAGGGGCGCTGTGGCTGTACACCCCCAATGCCGACTTCAACGGCGATGACAGCTTCAGCTACAGCGTATCCGATGGTTCGCTGAGCTCAGGCACGGCCACGGTCAGCATCACCGTGACTCCGGTCAATGACGCGCCGGTGGCGGTGGCGGATGCCTTTGAGCTCAGCAGTGATTCGGGGCAGTTCAGCGCCTTCAATGTGCTGGCCAACGACACCGACATCGATGGCGATGCCCTGACCCTGTATCAGGTCAGCACCAACCTGGGTGAAGCCAAAGTGGTGGACAACCAGCTGAGCTACCGTGCGCCCCTGGGTTACCAGGGCACTGTGGTGGTCAACTACAAGGTGCGGGATGCGGCCAAGGCCGAAAGCAGTGCCGTGGCGACGTTGACCGTCAGCTCCACGGCGGCGGGGATAGTGCTGACGCCACCGGCGGATGTGACCGTCAATGCCACCGGCTTGTTTACCAAGGTCGAGATGGGCACGGCGGTGGCCACGGCCGGCGGTGAGAGTCTGCCGGTGACGGTGGACAGCAACGGCTTCTTCAGTCCCGGCGCCCACAAGGTGACTTGGTCTGCGGCCGACGGTGACACAACTGTGTCCATGACCCAGGCGGTGAATGTCATTCCCCTGGTGGGTCTGAGCAAAGACCAGACGGCGAGCGAAGGCAGTGATGTGAGCTTCCGGGTGCTGCTCAACGGTGATGCGGTGAGCTATCCGGTGGAAGTGCCCTACAGCGTAGGCGGCACAGCCGCGACCGATGGCTCAGACCACGATTTGGTGGATGGCAGCGTGATGTTCAACCAGGGCGAGCTGGAGAAAACCGTGTCGCTGCACCTAGTGGACGATGGCACCCCCGAAGGCAATGAAACTGTAGTGGTCACCCTGGGCACCCCGACCCATGCGGTGCTGGGACCCAAGGCCAGCCATACCCTGACGATAGTGGAAAGCAACGTGGCGCCCAGTGTGGTACTTGGTGCCACCCAGGGTGACGGCCAGACCCGTATTGTCAGTCAGGATGGCGGCCTGGTGACGGTGACAGCCACTGTGACCGACCCCAACACGGGTGACAGCCACAGCTTTGACTGGTCGCAGAGTGATAACGCGTTGGTCGACAGCGACGGTGACGATAGCACCTTCACCTTTGACCCATCGACGCTGTCACCGGGCTTCTACAAGCTGCGGGTGGCGGTGAGTGACGGCGACAAGACAGGTATGGACCGTCTGAAACTGCGGGTCGAGGCGGCGCTGCCGACACTGGACACCACAGACAGCGACGGTGACGGCATCAACGATAACGATGAAGGCGCGGGTGACAAGGATGGTGACGGTATCCCGGATTACCTGGATGCGGTCAACCTGGCCCGCAACGTGGTCCAGGAAACCCCAGCCAGCAGCAACAGCTTCCTGATGGAAACTGAACCCGGTCTGGCATTGAGTTTGGGTGATGTGGCGTTCCGCGCCAACGGAAGTGACACAGGTGTCAGCAACGGCGATGTGGTGACCCATGGTAATGAGGGCGCGGGGGCGACGGACGACATCGACTATCGCTATGGCAACGGTATGTTCGACTTCAACGTGGAAGAACTGCCGCTGTCGGGGCAGTCGGTCAACATAGTGGTGGCCCAGTTCCAGCCGGTACCGGCCAATGCTGTGTACCGCAAGCTGATGCCGGGTGGTTGGCAGGACTTTGTGATTGATGCCAATAACGCCGTGGCCTCGGCATCCGGTGCCGAGGGTTACTGCCCACCGCCGGGTGATGCGGCCTACAGCACAGGTCTGACCGAAGGTCACTGGTGTGTGCAGTTGACCATAGAGGACGGCGGTCCGAACGATGCCGACGGTGAGGTCAACAGTGCCATCGACGACCCGGGTGGTCTGGCGGTGCCGGCCGGCAGCAACAATGCGCCCATGACGACCGCCGATGTGGTGACCATGAAGCGCAACGCCAGTATCGACATTGACGTGCTGGCCAATGACACCGACGTTGACGGCGACAGCCTGATGTTGACCAGCGTGAATGCCGACCTGGGTCAGGTGAGCATAGTGGACAACCAGCTGCACTATGTGGCCGAAGCCGGGCACCTGGGTGAGGCGCACCTGAGCTACGGTGTCAGTGACGGTAAGGGCGGCTCGGCCAGTGGCAAGGTGACAGTGTCTGTGTTGCCGAACAAGGCGCCGGTGGCGGCGCCTGATATGGCCTCGGTGCACAGTGGCAACAGCGTGGTGATAGACGTGCTGGCCAACGACAGCGACCCGGATGCGGATGCGCTGACCGTGACCGCGGCCAGTGCTATGCACGGCATCGTGGTTATCAACGCCGACAACAGCCTGACTTATACGCCGACAGTGGGCTATGACGGCACGGATACGGTGAGCTACAGCATCAGCGACGGTGACGGCGGTGAAGCGCAAGGCACTGTGACCATAGCGGTATCGGCGATGGAGACTGTGACCATCACCAACCGCTCGTCCGGCGGTGCGCTGAACTTCTGGGCCTTGGGTGTGCTGCTGGCGGGCCTGTGGCGCCGTCAGTCGAAAAACAATAAACAGGGAGTCAAAACCAAATGAGAGCAGGCATAGGGTTAATGGTAGTGGCGCTGTGGAGCGCGGCGGTGACGGCCGAACCCTTCGAGCTGGGCCTGTGGCTGGGCCAGGCTTCGACGGATGTGCGCGGAAACAGTGCTGACATAATGAGTGCCGACATAGTGGGTGTCGATGACAATGACACCAGTTGGGGAGTGGAGCTGGGTTACGCCCTGACGGACGACTTCGGCCTGACCCTGGGGTATGTGGACCAGGGCGAGGGTACCCTGGTGCTGCAGGCCGACACCATCACGCCCGCGGCCTATCACCAGCAGGTGCGCGAAGTAGCGCCGCTGCTGGCCGAAGGGGTGACGCTCGGCGGCGCCCTGCGCTTCCCGGTGGCGGAGCAGTTCTCGTTGTTTGCCGAAGCGGGCGCCTTCTTCTGGGAGTCGAAGGTGAAGAGCAGTAACGGCACTGAGACGCTGAAAACCAACTTCGACGGCACCGACATGTACGTGGGCACCGGGGCGAGTTACCACTGGTCACCCCAGTGGTCGGCGTCGGTGCGCTATCGGTACTACCATCTGGATGAAACCGTGAACGACTGGTCGGTTGGACTCAGCTACCGCTTCTGACCGCCACAGCGGTGGCGTGCAGCGATGAACAGAAAAAGGCGCCCAAGGCGCCTTTTTTATTTTATGCCTCTTACCCTTGGATCAGATCAAACACGGGATCCCGGATGCAGAGCTAAGGGATGACACAGCTTGGGCACAAGGCTATGCTGGAGCGCTGGATGGCATCTCCTCTGGATCACCAGAGTCAACTGCGAGCGACAATGGCTGCCCAGTCACGGATCTTGTGGCGATGATTTAGCTTCTAACCCATGTTCCACAAAGCCGTGTTAACAACATCGATAAACATTGACTCAGGAATACACCATGGAAGACTTTCTTGCCCTGAACCGCGATGGATGGGATACCCGCACCGAGCTGCACCTTGAATCTGATTTTTATGACCTGCCGGGCTTTTTGGCGGGTAACACCAGTTTGCGGGAAATCGAGTTGGCGGAACTGGACGTGCGGGGCAAGCATTTGCTGCACTTGCAATGTCATTTTGGTCTGGACACCCTGTCGTGGAAACGTCGGGGCGCTGCCTCAGTGACCGGGCTCGACTTATCCCCCAAGGCCATAGCGGCCGCTCGGCAGATAGCGGCCCAGGCGGACCTTGATGCCAGTTTCATCTGCGGCGATGTATTGCAGGCCAGAACCCTGGTGACCGCGGAGTTTGATCTGGTATTTGTCTCCTATGGCGCCTTGCTGTGGCTGCCGGACTTAGCGGCATGGGCCCAGACAGTGGCCGCCTGTCTCAAGTCCGGCGGTATGCTGTATTTGGCGGAATTTCACCCTGCCAAGGCGCTGCTGGATGGCTATGACTATTTCCACACCGGGCTGGCCGAAGTGGAGGAGGATGGCAGTTACACGGAAAACAGTCGTGATACCAAGTCAACTCTGGTCAGCTGGTCCCACGATCTGGGGGCCATATTGTCGGCACTGCTGGCGGCGGGCTTGGTGGTTGAGGCGTTTCGGGAGCACGATTTCAGCCCCTATAATTGCTTTGCCAACCTGATCGAGGAAGAGCCGGGCCGTTATCGCCAAAGGCTCAATGGCAAGGCGGTGCCCATGGTGTTTTCCTTGCAAGCACGCAAGCCCTGAGCTGTCCTGCTCCCATTCGCGGTTTTTCCTCTAAAGCATTTTGATTGGCGCCCCTCAGGGCCGGCCACTATGCTCAGAATGTACCCGGCCGCTTGCCGGGGGAGTGCAGGGATTGCCGGGAGAAAGAATGACACCCTATAGCCTGTTGCCCTTATTGTTCTGCCTGCTCATGACGCAAGCCTGGTCGGCACCTGTGGCTACGCGTCAGACTGTACTGGTGGAATCACAGCGTTCGGCACGGGATGCCAGCCATGATTTTTATGTGGATCTGCTGCAACTGGTGCTGAACAACAGCCGTGAGCAGTGGGGCGAGGCCAAGGTCGAAGAGGTGAACGGTGATTTCTCCCAGTCCCGCGCCTTTGCCGCACTCAACAGTGGCCAGTTGCATGTGTTCTGGGCCGGTACCAGCAAGCAAAGGCAACAGAGATTCAGGGCCATAGAGGTGCCCTTGTTTGCCGGCCTGCTGGGTGTTCGGGTACCTGTTATCCGCCGGGACAGGTTGGCAGAGTTTCGCGGTTATCAAACCTTGGTCGACTGGCAAGGGCTGCTGGCGTGCCAAGGGTCGCAATGGCCGGATTCGGACATACTGGAGGCCAATGGTTTCAGGGTAACCCGGATAGCCAAGTTTGATCTTATGTACAGCATGCTCAAGCAGGGGCGCTGTGACTACTTCCCCCGGGGGCTCAATGAGGTCGGTGCCGAATTGGCGGCAGTCGGCCAGCAGGACCTGATGGCCTACGAAGATGTGCTGATAACTTACCCCTTTCCCATGTATTTCTTTGTCGCCAAGGACAACGAGGCTTTGTACCAACGCCTGAGCATCACCCTGGAGGCCATGGCCGCCAGTGGTGAGTTGCGACATTTTCTCTTCAGTCACCCCACCACCGCCGGGCTGTTTCCTCTGGCCCGCTTTGACGACAGTCTCAGGTTCCGACTGACCAATGCCCTGTTGCCGGAGTCGACCCCTTTGCAGCGTCCGGAACTCTGGCTGCCGCTGGCTCGTCCCTGAGGTTTGCACAGCTTTGCGTCCCTTGACTGTGATTTACATTCCCCGCCTGTCTGAACTCCCGAACTTGCAATAAAAACGTTAACGGGAGGTTGTGTGGGAAGTTCAATGAAATTGGGTCTGGTGGCCCTGATGTTGCCTTGGCTTGCGGCCTGCGGGGGCAGCGATGGCGGTGACGGGGACAGCGACAGCGTCGCCTACGTGCAATTTTACAATGCCTCGGCCAACAGCCCGGCGGTGACCCTGACACTCGACGAGTATGCTTATTCGGCGGTGGAATTTGGTGACAGCCTGCCTCGCTATGGTGTGAGCCCCCAGACTCTGGATGTGGCGCTACTGGGGGTGGATGCGGCCGGTGACGAACTGAGCCTGCATGAGCAAAACCTGGACTTTGTCGATGGCGAGAATCATCTGCTGGTGCTCTACGGTGACTATGGTGACAGCAAGCTGATGGACCTGGTCTACAACCGCGATGAGCTGGACGAGCTCAACGATGAGGGGGAAGACAAGGCTCAGGTGTTGGTGGCCCACGTGGCGCCGGGCTTGTCCGCCTATGATGTCTATGTGGCGGCCGATGGGGTGGATTTCGGCTCGGCACAGTTGCTGGGAAGCCCGTCCTATGGCCAGTACAGCGACAGCTTGCTGCTGGATACCGGCTACTACCGGGTGTTTTTGACCGAGCCCGGCGGCACAGAGCCTGTGTTCAGTTCCGCCTTGCTCGATTTCAGCCAACAAACGGTACAAAAGCTGATGCTGCGTCCCGGCTTTGGCCCCGACAGTCTTAAATTGAGGATTGATGCGGTGGATTCCACGGGTTCACCCCTGTCGGTGACGGATGCGGCGGCCGCGGCCCAGTACCGGGTGTATAACGCCTGTGGCGCCGAGCGTACCCTGGAGCTCGGCAAGGACGAGCAGGTTCAGTCCAGCCTCATTGTTGCCGCGGGGGCTATCTCAGAGTATCAGGTGCTGCCATTCGATGATTATGATCTCGATATTTGGGACGAAGTCGGAAATCAAGGTATCCAGGATCTGCTGCTGACCTTTAACCAGGATGACAGTCGTACCCTGGTGATTTACCCCGGAACCGACGGCATGCAGGCCATGGCATTGACCGAGGATCTGCGGCCCCGCAGTTTCGATTACAAGCTGACGGCAGTCAACCTGGTGCCGGACAGTGAGGATCTCAGTATCTACTTCCTGACCGAGGACGAGACCCTGGATTCGGCGCAGTACAAACTCAGCAATTGGGATTTCAGCGAGCGGCCGTCGTTGACGCTGCCAAGTGGCAGTTACGAGGTGTTGGTGATCGCCGCCGATGATAATGGCACCCTGTCGCGGCTTGCCCGGTTGGCTCTGAATCTGGACGGTCACCAAAATCTCAGTCTGGTATTGACCCGTGATGGTGACAGTTACCGGTTAACGGCGCTCTAGCCACGTTCCATGAATAAGCCTGAGGCGCCTGCAGTCAGCAGGCGCTTTTTATTGCTCGCCCCGCTATAATGACGCTCTTTTTGTCCTGTGCCTGCGACCCTTATCTTGAGCTACGAATACCTGGCCCTGCTGGCGGCCGCCTGTTGGGCCGTCGGCAGTCTGATGTCTGCCAATGCCTCAACCCATTTGGGATCCTTTGCCTTTACCCGCTGGCGTATGCTGAGTGCCAGCCTGATGCTGTGGATCCTGACAATTATCGGTGGCGGCTGGCATAGCCTGGGGGCCGACAACCTGTGGTTGCTGGCACTGTCGGGCGTCATAGGCATATTCATTGGTGACACCTCGCTGTTTGCTGCCATGAATCGCCTTGGTCCCCGCCGTGCCGGGGTGCTGTTTGCCAGTCACTCGCTGTTTTCCCTGGTGCTGGCTTACCTGTTTCTTGGCGAAACCCTCTGGGGCTGGACCTTGCTCGGCAGCGCCATGCTGGTCAGTGGGGTGATGACGGCGGTGTTCTTTGGCAAGCGCAAGAGTGAGCAGCATGTCTGGGAAGCGAACAGTGGCAAGCTGCACACTGGGGTGGCACTCGGACTGCTGTCGGCCCTGTGTCAGGCCGTGTCTACCCTGATGCTCAAGCCGCTGATGGCGACCGACATCGATGCCATTGCCGCCTCGGCAATGCGTATGACCTCGGCCTTCGTGCCCCATTTTCTGTTGCTGCTTTTGGGCGTTAAGGTGGCCAGGGCCTACAGACCCATGACCAAAAAGGTGTTTGCCCTGGTGGTCGGCAATGCGGCCCTGTCCATGGTACTCGGCATGACCCTGATATTGCTGGCACTGCGCCATGGCAACGCAGGTATGGTTGCCATACTCTCATCCGTCAGCCCGGTACTGGTGCTGCCACTCCTGTGGTTGGTATACAAACGCAGTCCGGCCCTGGGTGCTTGGCTCGGCGCCATTATGACTGTGTGCGGCACCATGTTGATCCTCAAACATTGATGGCTGCATCAACCGCCCGCCCAGGGGGTGAAATTCACCATCTATTGGTCTGTTCCGCTGCCGTAAAAGTCGAATTGCGAACCAATTTTATATCAACCCATTGATATTAAGCTGTTTTGTTTATTGGCATATGATTTGCTGCTGTCCGCTCACTTCACAACAGAACGGACTCTCCTATGCTTCTGGACATTCAGGAACTCACACAAAGCTACAAGGGCGGCAAGCTGGCCATAGACCAGTTGTCATTGACGGCCGGAGCCGGCATTTTGGGGCTGCTTGGCCCCAATGGCGCGGGCAAAACCTCATTAATGCGCATCCTGGCGACCATCAGCCAACCCAGCTCCGGCAAGGCCCTGTGGCGCGGTCAGGATATAGCAATGAATCCGTCACAGCTCCGTGGCGAGCTTGGCTACCTGCCGCAGTATTTCGGTGTCTACGATCAGCTCAGCGGCCGTGAATTCCTGCATTACCTTGCGGGTATGAAGGGGCTCAAACACGCGGACGCGGACAAACAAATCAGTGAATTGCTGGCAAGGTTGAACCTGCTGCCGGTGGCCGATACCTCATTGAGTCAATATTCGGGGGGCATGCGCCAGCGTATTGGGATAGCCCAGGCGCTGCTGAATGACCCTGCGCTATTGATAGTGGATGAGCCGACAGTGGGTCTTGATCCCCAGGAGCGGGCGGGTTTTCGCCAGTTGCTCAGCGAAGGTCGGGAAGAGCGCCTGGTGATCCTGTCGACCCACATAGTCTCGGATGTTGAATCCATTGCCGACACCATAGCCATTATGGCCGCCGGCAAGCTTATCCAACTGGGTTCACCCCAGGCACTGCAGGCCAAGGTGGCCGACAAATGTTGGCAATGCACTGTTTCACCGGCTGAGCTGACAGAGTTGCAACGGGATTTTGTGGTCAGCCACAGCACTCGTCAGGGGGATAGACTGCTGGTGAACCTGGTAGCGGATCTGTGCCCTCATCCCGGCGCGCAGCGCCGGGCCCCCAGCCTCGAGGACGCCTACCTGTACTTTGTGGCCAACAAACCCGGCCCGCGCGCGCTGACCAAGGTGGCCTGATGAACAGATTCCTGCAATCCGTCATGGCGGATTACCGTCAGCGTATCCGGCGCCAGAGCTTTCTGGCCACCCTGCTGCTGATGGCCGTGCTGACTATGCTGTTTTTCCCGTCCACGGACTCCGAGTACCAGACGCTGATCATCAATGATTACCGGGGTATTTATAACAGCGCCTGGCTTGGGATCTGCCTGGCCATGTTGAACATTATTTTCCTGCCCATCATCTGTTTCTATCTGATTAAAAACGCCATAGGCACGGATCGGAACACGGGCATAGGTGAGCTTATTGCCGCCACTCCGGTGAGCAAGAGCGCTTACCTGCTGGCAAAATGGACGGTTAACGTTGGCGTGCTGCTCAGCATAGTCATGGTGATGATGCTGACCCTGGTGTTTATCCAGCTCTATTACGGTGAAAGCCGCGAGATTGAACCCTGGTTGATACTTTGGCCGCAATTGGTGTTTGTGGTGCCCATGTTGCTGTTGATCGCCGCCGTGGCCCTGCTGTTTGAATCCGTGTCCTGGCTACGAGGTGGCTTGGGTAACTTGCTGTATTTCTTCCTCTGGACGGGCTCGATAGTGAACATGGCCGAGAGCGGCTCCGGTCTCGGCCTAGTGATGAAACAACTTGAGACCGAGGTAGTACAGAAATTCGGTGAGCAGCAGTCCGGCATTAATCTGGGGGTCAGTATTGAACAGGGCTCGATGGAGGTGAAAACCTTTGTCTGGCAAGGTATTGATATTACAAGGGAGCTCGTGCTCAGCGGCTGGCCATTATTACTGGGCTGTGTGATAGCGTTAGGGTTTGCCGTGCTTTTCTTCGATCGCTTCAGGCATGTCGGTGCCCAGGGCTCAGGCATCAAGGCGCCGTCTTTCCTGGCTAAGCTCCTGTCCCGGGCCGGTCATTGGTGTGACTCGGGGTTGAGGGCAGTAACCCAGGGCTTCGGTTTCGGTCGCATGTTCCGCCTGGAGCTCTTGTTGCTGCTCAAGGGACAAAACCCCTATTGGTACCTGGGTTTGATTGGGCTAAATGTGGCTCAGCTGTTTGTTCCACAAGAAGTGTTGATGAACGCCCTGATCCCTGTGTCCTGGTTATTTTGTGTGCTGGTATTGTCCCAGCTGGGGTTGCAGGCAAGGCTCGCCAATACCCGGGAACTGTTGCTTTATGGGGGAGGGCAACGTTTGTTGCCATTGCTGAGTGCAGCAGCAGCCTTATTATTGCTGGCGTCCGCTGGCGGTTTGCTCAGGATGCTGTGCCAGGCCCAGTGGCTGATAGTGCTGCAAATGTTGATTGCCGTGGGCTTTACCCTGGCGCTGGCACACGCCTGCGGGCGACTTACCGGTACGTGCCGTACCTTTGAAATCCTGTATCCGGCGCTGTGGTACATAGGCCCGCTGCACGCCACCTTGTATATGGACTATTTCGGGGTTAACAGCCAGCAGAGTTGGCAGGCGGGTATACCGCTTTACGTGACAGCCCTGACCCTGCTGTTGCTGTTTGTGGGTACGGTGAAGGCCAGAGTGGAGCTTGGCGGCAGGGCTTGAACCTGCCGCCGGTAAGGTGTCAGCGGCCCCGGTACACGGGATAACGCAGGTACTGGTTGTCATAGTAGGGGCTGCGCTCATAGAACCAGCGCAGGCGGGCATGGGGATCGGCGGCAAAGGCCGGATCCAGCAATGCCTGATCAAACTCGGCCTTGAGGCCGGGATTGTCCTGTAGCATCTTGGCGGCCATGGGCTCCACTGCATAGTCTTCCATGTACTCGGTGCGACTGAATATGGGGTTGAAGAAGCCCCATTGCAGCAGGGAGTCCGGTGATTGGGGCTCCAGCAGCATGATGGCGAGATCGCCCAGCGGCTGATCCGTTGGGATCTTCACTGTGCCGGCGGGCAGGGTCACGCTGACTTTTTCCAGCTTGCTGTCGGCCTTTACCCTGTGGCGCCCTTCGAAATCCTTGGTATCGAATACAGGATTGTCAAACCTGTACTGTTGCAATTTCATTTGTGTATCTTGTTTCAGTTCAGTCATCCGGATTCCATGCAGGCGCAGACGGGCTATCGCTTCCTGCCACTGGGGGGGGATAAAGTAGGCCGCCGGGCGGCTGACCTTGATTCCTGCCTTGGTGCTGCCCAGCACCGGCAGTTGCGGATAGAGCTTGGGTTCACCCAGCCAGCGCACCACCTTGGTGCCTGAAATGGAACTGGTCTCGGTTTTATAATCTATACCCTTGAAATCCCACCCCTGTGGCTGAATTTCATCTTCCCAGGTGAGGGTGATGAGTTGGGCGTAATGAAAGCTGTCCTTCATGATCGCGGCTTTCAGCGACGTGGCCTCGGTGGCCACGGTTTTCAGGGTTTGTTCCAGCATCACATAGGTGCCGAGCACCCTTTGCCTGAAGGGTTTGAGGCTGTGGTTCTCAATCAGAATGGTAGGCAGGTGGCGGGCGTCGCCATAACCGTTGGAGAAGCGGGGCGTGGCGCGCCACCAGGACATGCCCTTGGATAAATCAGTTTCATCGAGGGCGAAAATCAATTGGCCGGGAATATGGCCTGCGTCGCTCAGGGCTGTCTCGACCGCAGGGCGATAATGGCTGTCGAGCCAGCCATAAATGGCCGGACTCAGGCCCTGGGGCAGGTTATAGCCGAAAGTGACATCGTATTGGTAATCGATGCCGTCGGTCACATGTACATCTATGTAGAGTTGGGGTTGCCACTCATTGATGGCGCTCAGCATCAACTGCATTTCCAGGGTATCGGCCTTGGCGTAGTCACGGTTGAGGTTGAGATTGCGGGCGTTGGTGCGCCAGCCCATGTGTTTGGGACCTCGCTGGTTGACCCGGTTGAATTCGCTGCTGCGTTCGTGGGCGTCGACGCTGAAAATCGGCACAAACAGCAGGTTGGCACCATCAAGCAGCCCGGCCTTGGTACCCATGGCTATGTCCCTGAGCAACATCATGCCGGCATCCTTCCCATCAATTTCACCTGAATGAATGCCTGCCTGAACCAACACAGTGGGTTTGCCATTATCGGCCAGCGACTTGGGGGTATCCGCACCTTCGGTGGAAGCCACTATCATCCAGAGATCCCGTCCCTGTGGGCTCTTGCCCAGGCTGACCTTCTGCACCATGGGACTCTGGGCCACCAGTTTATCCAGCCATTCCATGGTGGTTCGATAGTCGGGACTATCAAGCCCCGCGCTTTGTTCGAACGGTGTGGCCCAGGGATCGTTCGCCTCGCGCATCAACGCCAGGCTGGCGCCCTGCCAATCCACCTTCGGAGGCAGTATATCGTCATTGATATAGGTAAGGTCGGCACCGTTGGCACCGGGCAGCAGGGTCAAGGCAAATAACATGAGTGAAAGGGAGGACAGGCGCATGACACACTCCGCAATTGGCAGGCTGTTGTAATTATTGGGGACTTATCTTTCTATAAATGCTCCCTCGCCGCAAGCTGAGAATGGCGCCGGCGCCAGGATTTTATCTGTAAATTGGTGCAATAAAAAAACGGCTCCCTGAGGAGCCGCTTTCAATGCCGGTATCACGACATCAGATTCAGGCCTTGGGGCCGGCGTTTCTGATGGAGTCAGGTACCTGATATTTGGCGAAGTTGGCCTGGAAGGCCTTGGCCAGTTTGGCGGCGTACTCGGCATACTGGCCCTTATCGGCCCAGGTGTTGACCGGATTCAGCAGCTTGCTGTCTACGCCAGGCACTGCGACCGGGATATCCAGGTTCAGCTGTTCCAGGTGCTCGGTTTCTACATCCTTCAGATCGCCGTTGACAATGGCGTCAACGATGGCGCGGGTGGTCGGGATGTCAAAACGCTTGCCCACACCGTATGGACCACCGGTCCAGCCTGTGTTCACCAGGTATACCTGGCTGCCGAAGCTTTCAATACGCTTCATCAGCAGCTCGGCGTACACGCCTGCAGGACGCGGGAAGAAAGGTGCGCCGAAGCAGGTGGAGAAGGTGGACTGGATGGCGGCGGTAGAGCCAATCTCGGTAGAACCCACCTTGGCGGTGTAGCCGGACAGGAAGTGATAAGCAGCCTGTTCCTTGGACAGCTTGGACACGGGAGGCAAGACACCGGACACGTCGCAGGTCAGGAACACTACGGCGTGGGGTTCACCACCGCGGTTGTCTTCCTTGCGCTGGGCAATGTGCTCCAGAGGATAGGCGGCGCGGGTGTTCTCGGTCAGGCTGGAATTCTTGTAGTCTGGGATACGGTTTTCATCCATGACCACGTTTTCCAGCACTGTGCCGAAATGGATTGCGTCCCAAATCACCGGCTCGTTCTTTTGGCTCAGGTCGATACACTTGGCGTAGCAACCGCCTTCGATGTTGAACACACCGCGGGGTGCCCAGCCGTGCTCATCATCACCGATCAGGAAACGCTTGGGATCGGCAGACAGTGTGGTCTTACCGGTGCCGGACAGGCCGAAGAACAGGGTAGTGTCGCCGGCATGGCCCACGTTGGCGGAGCAGTGCATTGGCAGCACGCCCTTGGCGGGCAGCAGGAAGTTCTGCACCGAGAACATGGCTTTTTTCATTTCACCGGCGTACTTGAGACCGGCCAGCAGCACTTTGCGCTCGGCGAAATTGAGGATAACTGTGGCGTCTGAGTTGGTGCGGTCGCGCTCAGGCTGACACACAAATCCCGGGGCATTAATGACTTGCCAGGTGGGCTTGCCGGCCTGGTTGAAGTGCTCAGGGATGATAAACAGGTTACGGGCGAACAGTTGGTGCCAGGCGTACTCTGTGGTCACTGTGACCGGCAGGTAGTGCTCAGGGTCGGCACCGACTTCCAGATCGGAAACGAAAACTTCTTTGTCGGCCAGATAGGCTTCAACGCGGTTCCACAGCTGGGTGAAGGCTTCGGCATCAAAGGCCTGGTTAACCGGACCCCATTCGATTTCATTTTCGGTTGAGGCTTCTCTTACGATAAAGCGATCACCGGGTGAACGACCTGTACGGGCACCGGTTTTGGCAACCAGAGCTCCATTTGCGGTCAATTCTCCCTCGCCACGTGCCAGGGCCAGTTCAACAAGCAGGGCAGTTGAGGGATTACGGTGTACGCGGTTAGCTCCTTCCGCCATAGGTAAGGTCTCCATCATTTTTGTTCGAGGTGTAATGTTGATACCGATCTATGTTGCCGGTTTTGTTTTTCGACGGGCCCGGATTGGGCGGGCCTGGCGTAGGCGCGATTGTACCCGAATCGGCGGCCAATGTGTGAGTTGGATCTGCAAAATCACCTAAAAAAACGGGCGTCAAAACTGACGCCCGTCTTATGCTGTGACCAGGATCACTGTGGTGTGTCCGGCGCCTGGGTGTTGGCGTAAAGCGCCTGAACATCAATGGCATCAAAACGGTAGTGGCTGTTGCAGTATTCACAACCCAATTCAATGATGCCCTTCTCGGCCAGCAGGTGCATGACTTCATCCCTGTCGAGGGTACGGATGGCGGCTGCACTCTTTTCCCGCGAGCAGGTGCATTTGAAGCTGATATCTATGGGGTCAAACAGTCTGACCTGCTCCTGGTGATACAGGCGATGCAGCACTTCCTCGGCCGGCAGGCCAAGCAGCTCTTCCTGTTTAATGGTATCTGTCAGCTGGCTGAGGTGGTCAAAATCCGCCAGGTTGCCGTCTTCACTGGGCAATACCTGCAACAGCATGCCGCCCGCGGTATGGCCATCGGCGAACAGTTTGATCATGGTGGGCAATTGCTCTGACTGCTGGAAATAGTCTTCCAGGCAGGCCGCCAGAGTTCCCTTGTCCAGCGCAATCACGCCTTGATAGCGCTCGCCTTCTTCCGGGGTGAGGGTGATGACCATATAGCCCTTGCCGAACAGCTGGCTCAGACTCGCATCATCGGCCAGCTCACCTTCCCAGCGAGCCACGCCGCGCAGCTCCTGATTATGATTGCCGTTGATGACGGCCATGGACACCGGGCCGTTGCCCTGCAACTGCACCCCAATGTCACCACTGAACTTGAGGGTCGCTGTGATAAGCGAGGTAGCGGCAAGCAGCTCTCCCAGCAGGCGTTGCAATACCGGCGGATAGCTGTGGGCATTGACTATGGCCTGGTAGCTGTCGGCCAGTTGTACCAGCTCACCACGAACGTCTGCATTTTCAAAAAGATAACGGTAAAGTGTGTCTTTGTTCATCTCGGTTCTCGATTACTCTGAGCCGCTTTTTATCCGCAGCAGCTCACGTCGTTGTTTCTTGTCCGGTTTGCTGTCGGGCGCCGGATTGTGCAGGTTCAGGCGTCTGGCCTCGGCATTGCGGGCGCGCTTGTCAACACTGGCCTGTGTTTCTTTATACAGGGTCTGGGCTACCTCGGCGCCCTGGCGCTGTTCCGACAGCTTTTCTATCACTATCTCTTTTTCGTCATATCCCTGGCGTAATTTCAACACGGCGCCAACTTCAGCATTTCTGCTGCATTTGGCCCTTTGACCGTTGTAGGTCACCTTGCCGCCGTTGATCATTTCCTTGGCCAAAGCCCGGGTTTTATAGAATCGCGCTGCCCATAACCATTTGTCCAGGCGAACAGAAGTGGGCTCAGCAGCAGATTTTTTTGAATCCATCATGGTCTCCACGGCAAATTGGCCCATAATCAAAGTCACTGCGTTGAACTGCCAGCGAATATTGGGGTCAATGACTAGTCCGGGTGCCGATTTAGGCGCGCAAACGTAGCACATTTGCCGAATTTTCGCCACTTTCAGCGCTGTTATGGGCTTGTTGCCCAATTGCGACTGGGTTAGCATGGCGCATGGAATTTCTCGATAACAATCAGAACAGAGACCTGTATAGAGGGTCCGTATCATATGGATTTATTGGACAATGTTTTAGCCAAGGCCAATGCACTACCGCATCGGCACCTGAGTCGACTGGCCTTCTGGGCTGGTTTTGTGTTGTGCATTTATTTGCTTGCAGCCATTAGTTGGAAGCTGGTACCTGCACCCGCCGAAACCGGCCAATGGCGCCCCTCACCCGTCCAGGGCCAGAATTCCGGCCCCGTGGATATCAGCGGCCTTAGGCTGCTGTTCGGCAAGGCTGACACCAGCCAGCCCAAACCGGAACCCGTGGCCGAAGTCATTACCGACGCACCCAAGACCAGTCTGTCAATCCAGCTGACCGGGGTGGTGGCGTCCACCGCTGAACAACATGGTTTGGCTATTATTGAGTCTTCCGGTGGTCAGGAAACCTATGCCCTGGGTGACAAGATCAAGGGTACCTCTGCCTCCCTCAAGGAGGTGTATGCCGATCGGATTATCATCACCAACGGTGGCCGTTACGAGACCCTGATGCTTGACGGTCTGCAATACACCACCCAGAGCGACGTCAACGCTCAGCTGCAACAGGCCAAATCGGACGCTGCGGTACGCAAGGTCGACAGGCGCCATGATCGTGAGGTCAGCGAAGGCCTGTCAGACTCCCGCGAAGAGTTGCTGGCCGATCCCAGCAAGATCACAGATTACATAGCTATCTCACCCGTCAACCAAGGTGACCAGCTGATGGGATATCGACTCAATCCCGGAAAAGATCCCGGATTGTTTCAACAGGCCGGCTTTAAGCCCAATGATTTGGCCAAATCCATTAACGGCTATGACCTGACGGTCGGTTCCCAGGCGTTGGAGCTGATGGCCCAGTTATCCGAATTGACCGAGATGTCGGTCATGGTGGAGCGGGAAGGGCAATTGGTCGAAATCATGTTTAGTTTGCCGCAATAAGAAGCACAGGCATTAGGGGAAGAACAACAATGAATAACACAGGGATCCGACACAAGCTTATCGCCTCCATTGTCGCCGGTGCCGCCATGATGGCACCGTCGCTGGCCTGGTCGGAGCAATATGCTGCCAATTTCAAAGGCACTGAAATTCAGGAATTTATCAACATAGTTGGTAAAAACCTCAACAAAACCATCATCGTTGATCCCACCATCCGCGGCAAAATCAACGTCCGTTCCTACGACCTGCTAAACGACGAACAGTACTACCAGTTCTTCCTCAACGTGCTGCAGGTTTACGGTTACGCCGTGGTCGAAATGGAAAACAGTGTTATCAAGGTCATCAAGGACAAGGATGCCAAGACTGCGGCCATACGTGTGGCCGACGACAAGGAACCGGGTCTGGGCGATGAGATGGTGACCCGCATTGTTGCTCTGTATAACACAGAGGCCAAACAGTTGGCGCCGCTGCTGCGCCAGCTGAACGACAACGCCGGTGGCGGTAACGTGGTTAACTATGACCCCTCCAACGTGCTGATGATTTCCGGCCGTGCCGCCGTGGTAAACAAGTTAGTGGACATAGTCCGCCGGGTCGACAAGCAGGGTGATACCGAAGTGCAGGTGGTGCCGTTGCAATACGCCTCCGCCACTGAGATGGTCCGGATTATTGATACCCTTTACCGCGCCTCTGCCAACCAGGCCCAGCTTCCCGGTCAGGCACCCAAGGTGGTGGCCGACGAGCGCATTAACGCCGTGGTGGTCAGCGGTGACGAGAAGAGTCGTCAGCGGGTAGTGGAGCTGGTCAAGCGTCTTGATGGTGAGCAGGCCACCACGGGCAATACCAAGGTGCGTTACCTGCGCTATGCCAAGGCCGAAGATCTGGTGGAAGTGCTGACCGGCTTCGCCCAGAAGTTGCAGAGTGACAAGGATGGCGCAGCCCAACAAGGCTCCAGCAAGCGCCGCAACGAAATCAATATCATGGCCCACACGGACACCAATGCCTTGGTGATCAGTGCCGAGCCCGACCAGATGCGCACCCTCGACAGCGTGATCAACCAGCTGGATATCCGCCGTGCCCAGGTGCTGGTGGAAGCCATCATAGTTGAAGTGGCCGAAGGGGATGATGTGGGCTTAGGCGTGCAGTGGGCTCACTTGGCCGGTGGTGGTACCCAGTTCAACAACCTGGGGACCACTATAGGCGAAGTGGGTGCGGGGATCTGGGCTGCTAAAGTTGAAGATGGCTCTACAATTACCACGATAGACAACAAGGGCGACCCTGTAGTGTCGACCACGCCGAAGAAGAAAGCCGACTATACCCTGCTTGCTCAAGCGATGGGTAAGGTCAATGGTTTGGCCTGGGGCGTGGCTTCAGGCGACTTCGGTGTTTTGGTGCAGGCGGTTGCCAGCGACACCAACTCCAACGTGTTGGCAACCCCGTCCATCACCACCCTGGATAACCAGGAAGCCTCCTTTATCGTCGGTGATGAGGTGCCGGTACTGACTGGAGCCCAGAACTCCAGCAATGGCAACGCCAACCCCTTCCAGACGGTGGAACGTAAGGAAGTGGGGGTCAAGCTCAAGGTCACGCCACAAATTAACGAAGGCAACGCGGTCAAGCTGGCCATCGAGCAGGAAGTGTCAGGTATCAACGGTAAAACCGGGGTGGACGTGACCTTTGCCACCCGTCGTCTGACTACCACGGTAATGGCCGACTCGGGTCAGATAGTGGTGCTGGGTGGTTTGATTAACGAGGAAGTGCAGGAAAGTATCCAGAAGGTACCGCTGCTTGGGGATATCCCCATCCTGGGTCACCTGTTCAAGTCTTCTTCCAGCAGTAAAAAGAAGAAGAACCTAATGGTGTTTATCAAACCGACCATTATCCGTGACGGCATCACAATGGAAGGTATCGCGGGTCGCAAATACAACTACTTCCGTGCCTTACAGCTGGAGCAGCAGGATCAGGGCATCAACCTGATGCCGATGACGGATGTCCCAGTGCTGCAGGAATGGGAAAAGGCTGAAGAGATGCCCCCTGAAGTGCGCGAGCTGTTGGAGCGTTATAAGCAAGATGACGAGTTCCAATCCGTAGAACCGAATACGAAAGACGACAGCAATGAGTGATCTGCCAAAGACCGACAATGACGGGCTCGAAGGCCTGTCCCATGAGTTGGGCGTTGAGGCAGAGAGCCATGCCGATGAGGCATTTCACTCTGCCAGTCGCGATCGCTTGCCCTTTGCTTTTGCCCACCGTTATGGTCTGGTGCTGGCAAAGGGCGAAGCCGATGCCCTGACCCTGTTTCACACCGACAAAACGCCATTGACCGCCCTGCTGGAAGTGCGCCGTTATGCCGGTCAGGTACTGCCCCTGGTCAAACTGGCCCAGAATGCCTTTGAGGCCAAGCTCACCCAGGCCTACCAGGCCAATTCGTCCGAAGCACAGCAGCTGATGGAAGACATTGGCAATGAAATGGATCTGTTCACCCTGGCGGAAGAGTTGCCACAGACAGAAGATCTGCTGGAGGGCGATGATGATGCGCCCATCATCAAGCTGATCAACGCCCTGCTGTCGGAAGCCATCAAGGAAGAAGCCTCGGATATCCACATTGAGACCTATGAAAAGCAACTGGTGGTGCGCTTTCGCATCGACGGCGTGCTCAAGGAAGTCCTCAAACCCAATCGCAAGCTGAGTTCACTGCTGGTGAGCCGCATCAAGGTGATGGCGCGCTTGGATATCGCCGAGAAGCGGGTACCCCAGGATGGTCGCATCTCCTTGCGTATCGGCGGCCGGGCTGTGGATGTGCGTGTCTCCACCATGCCATCGAGCCATGGCGAGCGGGTTGTACTGCGTCTGCTGGACAAAAATGCCGGTAACCTGGATCTGCGCCAGTTGGGGATGACCGAGGGGATCCGCAGCAAGTTTGATGAGCTTATCCGCAAACCCCACGGCATCTTGCTGGTGACAGGCCCCACGGGCTCGGGCAAGAGTACCACACTGTACGCGGGTCTGACCGAGATCAACTCCCGCGATACCAACATCCTGACGGTCGAAGATCCCATTGAATATGAACTGGAAGGCATAGGCCAAACCCAGGTCAATACCAAGGTCGACATGACCTTCGCCCGTGGCCTGAGAGCCATTTTGCGTCAGGATCCGGACGTGGTGATGATAGGGGAAATCCGCGATCTGGAAACAGCCCAGATTGCGGTGCAGGCCTCCCTGACTGGGCATCTGGTGATCTCCACCCTGCATACCAACACCGCCTCGGGTGCCATTACCCGTTTGCAGGATATGGGTGTTGAGCCCTTCCTGGTGTCATCCAGTTTGCTTGGGGTATTGGCCCAGCGTCTGGTGCGGACCCTGTGTCCCGTGTGTAAGGAAGCCCACGCCCCCGATGAGCGCGAGCGTGAACTGCTGGGGATCACAGAAACCGACAAGGTGATTTATCGCGCCAAGGGCTGTAAGGCCTGTGGTTACAATGGCTATCGTGGCCGTACCGGTATCCATGAATTGCTGGTGGTTGACGACAACATCCGTGAACTAATCCACGGTGGTCGCGGTGAGCTCGCCATTGAGAAATACATACGTCAGTTTGTGCCCAGTATTCGCCATGACGGCATGGGCAAGGTGCTTGCCGGGATTACGACCCTGGAAGAAGTGCTGCGCGTGACCCGCGAGGAGTAAGGCATGCCGGCATTTGAATACAAGGCGCTTGATACCAAGGGCAAGCAGCTCAAGGGCGTGATAGAGGCGGATACCGCCCGCCATGCCCGCAGTCAGCTGCGCGATATGCGTTTGATGCCGCTGGAAATTGAGCCCGTGGTGGAAAAGGAAGCCAAGGCAAAAGGCGGTGGCATTTCCCTGTTCAAACGCGGTATTTCCGTAGCGGAATTGGCACTTATCACCCGTCAAATTGCGACCCTGGTTGCCGCTGGATTGCCGGTGGAAGAAGCGCTCAAGGCCGTGGGCCAGCAGTGCGAGAAAGACCGCTTGGCCAGCATGATCATGGCGGTGCGCTCGCGGGTGGTCGAGGGTTATTCCCTGGCAGATTCCATGGCCGAATTCCCCCATATATTTGACGATCTTTACCGTGCCATGGTGGCGTCCGGCGAAAAGTCGGGCCATTTGGAAGTGGTGCTCAATCGCCTCGCCGACTATACCGAGCGGCGCCAACAGCTGAAGTCCAAGCTGATGCAAGCGATGATCTACCCCATTACCCTGACACTGGTGGCGGTGGCCGTGGTCTCTATTTTGCTGGCGGCCGTGGTGCCCAAGGTGGTCACCCAGTTCGAGCATATGGGCCAGGATCTGCCCGGTTCCACTCAGGCCCTAATGGCGGCATCCGAGTTCGTCCAAAGCTACGGCTTGCTGGTCGTTGGCCTCATTGCCTTTGGCCTGGTGCTGTTCCAGCGCCTGTTGACCAATCCGGCATTCAAGATGAAGTATCACAAGCTGCTGCTGCGCCTGCCCGTGGTCGGCAAGGTCAGCCGCAGCATCAACACGGCCCGGTTTGCCCGTACCCTGAGTATCCTCAGTGCCAGTTCGGTTCCTCTGCTGGATGGCATGCGCATTGCCAGTGAGGTATTGCAAAACGTGCGGGTCCGGGAGGCGGTGGAAGAAGCGACCGCCAGGGTGCGTGAAGGTACCAGTCTGGGCGCGGCCCTGACCAATACCAAGCTGTTTCCACCCATGATGCTGTACATGATAGCGTCGGGTGAAAAGAGCGGAGAGCTGGAAGGCATGTTGGAGCGTGCCGCCGACAACCAGGACCGGGAGTTTGAAGCCAATGTGAACCTGGCTTTGGGGGTGTTTGAGCCCGCGCTGGTGGTGAGCATGGCGGTGGTGGTACTGTTTATTGTACTGGCCATTTTGCAGCCAATTTTGGCGATGAATAACATGATAGGCCACTAGGCCATTGCGGTATGCCGGGGCGCGAGCCCAGGCAATTTTCAAGGAGAAGGACACAATGCAATTCCGAAACAAGCAACAAGGTTTTACCCTGCTGGAGATCATGGTGGTGATAGTGATCCTCGGCATCCTGGCCTCCATGGTGTTGCCAAACGTACTGGGCAACAAGGAGAAGGCCGACCAGCAAAAAGCGGTGGCCGACATAGTGGCACTGGAAAACGCTCTGGACATGTACAAGCTGGATAACAGCGTGTATCCCACCACAGAGCAAGGTTTGGAAGCTCTGGTCACCAAGCCAAGCATGTCTCCCGAGCCACGCAATTACCGCGACGGCGGCTATGTGAAGCGTTTGCCCCAGGACCCGTGGCGTAATGACTATATGCTGCTGAGCCCTGGCCAGAACGGCAAGATTGACATCTTCAGCGCCGGCCCCGATATGCAAGCCGGTACCGAAGACGATATCGGTAACTGGAACCTGCAGAATTTCCAATAAGATGAAAGGCTCACGCGGCTTTACCCTGGTCGAAGTCCTGCTGGTGGTGTTGTTGATAGGCCTGGCCGCGACCGCGGTTACCCTGACACTGCCGGGTTCGGGCATCAAAGAGCAGCTGGATAAGGCCGCCCGCCAGTTCATGGCCGTAACCGATATGGTGCGGGATGAAGCCGTGCTCAGCGGTCAAATGCTGGGGTTGGTCATCGAAGATAACAGCTACCGCTACGTGATTTACAAGGACGGCAAATGGCAGGCGCTGGAACAGGAGCGCTTGTTGGCCAAGCGTGAGATGGAGCAGGGCGTCACCCTTAATCTGATTGTGGAAGGCTTGCCCCTGGTTCAGGAGGACGAAGAGCAGGAGTCCTGGTTCGACGAGCCCTTGATTGAGCAGAGCGAAGAAGAGAAGCGCAAGTATCCCGAGCCACAAATCATTATTTTCCCAAGCGGCGAAATGAATGCCTTTGAACTTGCCTTCAGTACCCGGGATCCTGAGGCCGGCCCCCAGGAGTCGCTTATTGTGGCAGATGCCTTGGGCAGATTGACGTTCGGGAGAGCCGATGAAGCGCAGTAAAGGCATGACGCTTTTGGAGGTGATGGTGGCTATGGCGGTATTTGCCATTGCGGCCGTGGCCATGATCCAGAGCATTGGCGACCAGATGGCCAATATGCCGGTGATGGAGCAGCGCACCCTGGCACAGTGGGTCGCCGACAACCAGATGGTCGAAGCCAGATTGGTGAAGGGTTTCCCCGCCGTTGGCAAGAAAGAAGGTGACACCGAACTGGCCGGCCAAACCTGGTATTGGCGTTTGGAAGCCATCAAGACCACAGATGAAAATTTTCGGCTGCTGAAGGTCAGTGTCAGCGACGATGACAGATTTAAACGCATAGTGGCAGAGGTCAGCAGTTATGTTCGCAAGACCGACTAAGGCCACGGGTTTTACCCTGCTGGAGATGCTGCTGGCCATAGGCATCTTTGCCATGCTGGGTCTGGCTGCCAACGCCGTACTCAGCACAGCCCTGAAAAATGACGAGGCCACCACAGAATTCAGTGCCAGGTTGCAATATTTGCAGCAGGGTTTTGGTGCCATTGAAAGGGATCTCGGGCAAATGGTGGCCCGCACCCCGAGACTGCTCGAAGGCGGCCGCGGCAGTACTGTCCTGCAAAGCGGCAAGGATATGCTCGACAGCGACTCCGAGGCCTTGGTGTTCTATCGCATAGGCTGGCTCAATCCCGATGGTAAGCTGCCGCGCGGCAGTTTGCAGTCGGTGGCCTACGTGGTCAAGGAAGGCCGGCTGGAGCGTTGGTATTACCCCTATCCCGAACCTGAGTTTGGTGCCGAACCGCTGAAGACTGTGCTGTTGGATAAGGTGCTTGAGGTGCAATACGCCTTTTATCACGATGGAGCCTGGCAGCGAAAAATCGAGGCCACAGCCCTCCCCGAAGCCATAGCCATGGAAGTGGATTTAGAGGGCTTTGGCAAAATTCAGCGCAAGTTTCTGTTGCCCAAGGGCGCGCCCGTGGGCGAGAAGAAAGACGATGATGGCAAGGATGGTGAAGGCAAAGACGGTGAAGATAAAGAATCTGGCTCAGGTTCAGGCTCAGGTTCCGGCTCGGAAGATGAAGACGGCCGCGACACCGGAGGCAACAGGCCCGAAGATGAGGAGGACCTGGGGTCATGAGCTATCAGCGACAGCGTGGCGTGGCCATGATAGTGGTGCTGCTTATCGTGGCCATGGTGGCCATCATTGCTACCAATATTACCGGTCGAAACCAGTTATCCATGCGCCGTACACTCAATCAGGTGCAGTATGACCAGGCCTATTGGTATGCCCTGTCGGCGGAAGAGCTGGCCAAAAAGGTACTGAAGCAGGATCTCGATGACAGTGAGGGCAAGGTGCACCTTCAGCAGTATTGGGCCCTGGCCGATGTGGTGCTGCCGGTGGAAAAGGGCGAGATAGCCGGCAAGATCACCGATATGCGCTCCTGCTTTAACCTCAATGCCCTGGCGCGGGGCAGCAGTGATTTGGAAAACGGCCAACCCAAGATGACCCTGGCGGCAAGGCAGTTCAAGGCGCTGTTGGTGGCCTTGGGGATGGATGAATTCGGTGCCGAACGCCTGACCCACACACTTAAGGATTACCTGGACGAGGATACAGTGACCAGTCCCTTTGGTGCCGAGGATGCAGAGTATGAATCCCGCAATGTGCCATACAGGGCGGCAAATACTCTGATGAGCCACAGGAGCGAACTCAGGGCCGTGATGGGTTTCACCCAGGATGTGTATTTGAAACTGGCACCCTATGTGTGCGCCATTCCCGGGGAAGAGCGGCAATTGTTGAACATCAACACCCTGGAGGTCGAGCGGGCGGCCCTGTTGGCGGCTATGCTGGATAACAGTATCTCTGTGGGTGAGGCTGAGAGTGTGATCAATCAGCGCCCCGGTGATGGATTCGATAATGTTGATGAATTTTGGGAGTTGGTGTCGTCAAACACGGCCAAGAGCGACGACAAGCTCAAGTCCAGCATAGTGCTGGACAGCAAGTATTTTCACCTGGAGGCCGGCGCCAAAGTTAACGAGGCGGTTTTCCGTCTGGACAGTGTGCTGCGTCGTGCAGGTAACAATCAAATGGACATTTTGACCCGCCAGTATGGTGGGCAAAAGTAACAACAGCTCCGTTGGAGAATGACTGTGAGTGAACGCTTATTTATCCGTCTGGGGGCCACGGCCTCCGAGCCCTGTAGCTGGCTGGTGTGGTCGGAACAGGAGCAGGAGATCATCGCTTCCGGTGAACTGGCAGATGCGGCTGCACTGGCAACCCTGGGTGAGCGTGCCGCGAATCGCCCGGTGGATATTTTGGTACCGGCGTCCGCCATGTCCCTGAGTCAAATCAGTTTGCCCGAAAAGGGCCAGCGCCAGGCGCTTAAGGCTTTGCCTTATATGCTGGAAGAATCCCTGGCCCAGGATGTGGACCAGATGCATTTTGTGATTGGTCCCCGCGACGGCGATAACCTGACCGTGGTAGCCGTGGCCCATGAACAGATGCAGATGTGGTTGGAATGGATCCACGAGGCGGGTCTCAAGGCCCGGCGCCTGGTGCCGGATTGCCTGGCGTTGCCTCTCGCCAACTGTCAATGGGCGGCCATGATACTCGGCAGTGAGTTGCTGCTGCGGACAGGCGAGGGCGCGGGTCACAATCTGCCTATCGACTGGCTGGACACCACATTGCCGATGCTGACGCCGGAAGATGCCCCTTCAGTCGCCACCTACAGTGAGTTGGCATTGCCCGGCACCCGGGCGGAAGCCCAGCCCTTGGAATTGCCCATGCTGGTGCTGGCCAAGGGTATGCTGCATGCGCCCCTGAATTTGCTCAGCGGCCTCTACAAACCCAAGCGGGAAATCAGCAAACAGCTGTTGCAGTGGAAGAGCGCGGCCGTAGTGTTGGCGGTGGCGGTCTTGTTGGCCCTGGCCAATAAGGGGCTGAACATTCACCAACTTAACGTACAGGCGGCGGAACTCAAGGCTCAGAATGAAGCCATCTTCCGCCAGGTTGTGCCCGGCAGCAGCCGAATTACCAACCTGAGATTCCAGTTGACCACCGAGCTCAATAAGCTGGCCGGCAGTGGCGGTGGAGCAGAGTTTTTCTCCATGTTGGCCGCACTCAAGGATTCCTTTGCCAAGGTGCCGGAACTCAAGCCGGACAGTCTGAGGTTCGACAGCGCCCGCGGTGAACTGAGACTGCAGGTGAGTGCCAAGGATTATGCCCAGATTGAAAAATTCAAGGAGCTGGTGGCCAAGGACTTCCAATTGGAGGCCGGTGCCATGAACAGTGGCGAAGATTCGGTTAACAGTACCCTGACCCTGAGGAGCAAATAAGATGGAAAATTTTCGCGCCTGGTGGGAAGGACTGGCCCAGAGGGAACAACAGCTGGTGGGAGCCTGTGGTGCCTTTGTGCTGCTTGGCTTTCTGTACTGGGGAATTTGGAGTCCCATAGCCAATGCCGAAGCCGATGCCCTGGCTGCGGTCAGGGCTCAGCAACAGACACTGGAGTTTGTGAAGCAGACCGCCAACCAGATTGCCGGTCTGCGTCAGAGCGGTGGCAAGAGCGCTGTTCAAGGCAGTATCACCAACGTGGTTAACCAAACGGCCGGTAAATTCAGCCTGACCATTACCCGGATGCAGCCCCAAGGCGATAAGTTGCAGTTGTGGATGGACGATGTGCCCTTTGAGGCACTGTTGGGTTTTCTCAATGAGCTGGTGCAGCAAAAGGGCTTGGCACTGGAAAGTCTGGACCTGGCACAAACCGACACTCCCGGACTGGTCAAGGTCAGACGTATCCAGTTGGCACAATAAGAATTCGAAGGTGTGATTGTGGTAAAGAAAGTAGTACTTGGCATTCTGCTCTATCTGCTGTTTATGCTGGTGTTGTTCCCGGCGCGGCTGGCATTGGGGTTGGCTCCTCTGCCAAAGGACGTTAGCGTCGAAGGTGTTTCCGGTAGCCTGTGGCAGGGAGAAGCGAGTTCGGTTGCGTTTCAAGGTCGGCAAGTGGATCAGGTGCGTTGGTCCCTGTCGCCCTGGGCCTTGCTGCTGGGTAGCACCAATCTGGAGCTGCAGGTTGGCAATCGGCGATCCGCCGTGACGGCCAATGGCAACTTGTCGCTTTCCATGTCGGGTGTCGGCGCCCACAATTTTAAAGTTAGCGCACCCCATGATTTTCTTATCGGCAATCGCCGCCTGCCGTTTGGCGCCGAGGTGCGTGGAAACCTGGAGCTGTATTTGGCCAACTTCAAACAGGGTAGCCCCTGGTGTGAGCAGCTGACTGGCAAACTCAATATTCAGGGTGCCGGGCTGAAAAACCAGTTTGGTGAGTACGATCTTGGCAATATGGGTTTCGGCCTGGGTTGTACCGAGGGGCGGATATTGCTCAAGGCCGATGAAAAGGATAACCAGTTGGGGCTGGTGGGGACTTTGGAATTGCAGGCCGACAATAAGTTGCTGGTGAAGGCCAAAATCCGGGAAACCGATTTCCAGAACGACGACATGAAGAAAGCCCTGGCCTTCCTGGGGCGTAAAGATGCCGAGGGTTACTATCCTCTGGAATACCAGGGCAAGATCCCGGGGCTGTAGGGGTTATACTAGCCGCAATAAAAATGGCGCCTCAGGGCGCCATTTTTATTTGTTTGCTGCCTGCAAATCTTCCAGTAACAGCCGGTAATCATCAATGGCGGGAAAGGCCTGAAATTGTTTGTGGGGTTGGCGACTGTCGGGATTGCTGATCCCCAATTGATGGCCTATGCCTGCCTGGCGGGCGGCTTCCAATATGGCTTCGTTATCATCGACAAACAGGCAACGGCCGGGATCCAGCCCAAACTTGGTGATGACCTGCTGCCAGAAGGCCTGGGCTTCCTTGGGATAGCCCGTGCTGTGGCTGGAGAGGATTTCATCCAGACCAGTGGCCAGTTCTGTGTGTTCCAGCTTTAACGCCAGGCTGTCTGGATGGGCATTGGTGAGCAGGATGCGGCGTTTACCGCACTCTCCCAGTGCTTTGAGGAAGGGCATGCTGTCCTGGCGCAGTTGGATCCGCTCGACCAGGGTACGATGCAATGCCAGTATGTCCAGCTGCAATGTTCGCTGCCAGTAATCCAGGCAATACCATTCCAGGGTACCAGCCACCTCGGCATAGGCCTGTTCCACCAATTTGCGGGCTTGCTCCACGGGAATGCCGCGACTCTCGCTCAGGCACTGGGGCACCAACGACAGCCAGAAATGATTGTCGAAGTGCAAATCCAGCAGGGTGCCATCCATATCCAACAGCACTGTGTCTATTTGATCCCAGGGAAACATGCGAAAATTCCGGTTGTAGATTGAAGACAGGATAGTAAGATTGTATCTCATCTCCATTCCCAAATAGCACAACCTCAGGGGCCTCTATGCACCAGCGGCAGAAAAAGCCGGAAATACTGCACACAGAAGTGGTGGCCAAGAGCCGTCTGTTTCAGATTGAGCAGGTGCATCTGCGTTTTTCCAATCAGGTCGAGCGCCATTATGAGCGCATGAAGGGCAGCAACCGTGGTGCCGTGATGGTGGTGCCTGTGCGCGGCGACAAGTTGCTACTGGCCCGTGAATATGCCGCCGGTACGGAAAATTATGAACTGGGTTTCCCCAAAGGGCTTGTTGACCCAGGTGAGTTGCCCATAGAAGCCGCCAACCGGGAGCTGCAGGAGGAGATAGGCTTTGGGGCAGCCAAGCTGACCTTGCTCAAGGAGCTCTCCCTGGCACCGGGCTACTTCTCCAGCAAAATGCAGATATTCCTGGCCGAAGATCTCTACGAAAGCCGCCTGGAAGGCGATGAGCCCGAACCCATAGAAGTGATCCCCTGGCCGCTTGCACAATGGCAGGAATTGCTGGAATTGGCCGATTTTTCCGAATCCCGCAGCGTCAGCGCTTTGTTTTTGGCGCAAAAACACCTTAACCTAAAGTAGTTTCAGTATTCGTGATGGTACCCTGGCGTGCCATCATCGGGAGTGGTTATGAAGCCAGAGCAACTCATAGAAGCTGCCATCGACATTGCCATGGCAGCAGGGGAGAAGATCCGGGAAATCTATTTGACCGGCAGCTTCGAGCGTGAAGTGAAATCCGACAACACCCCTGTTACCTCCGCCGATCTGGCAGCCAATCAGATCATAGTGGACCAACTCAAGGCGCTGACACCGGATATTCCCGTGCTGTCGGAAGAGTCGGCCGACATTCCCCTGGCGGACCGCGCACATTGGCCGGCATACTGGTTGGTGGATCCTTTGGATGGCACCGGCGAGTTTATCGCCGGCAGCTACGACTTCTCAGTGATCATCGCCCTGGTGGAGCACAACCGACCCGTGATGGGCATAGTGTACGTGCCCATGACCGGGGTCTGCTATTACGCCATTGCCGGTCTTGGAGCCTACAAGCGCAGCGGCGGCATGGAAGTCAGGATCACCAGCAGGCAGATAGCTACAGATGCCAAGATTCCGCTGCGATTGGCGGTCAGTCGGCGCCAGGATCCCCAATCAGTCCTCAAGCTGTTCCATCAACCCAAGCATTGTGAACTGGTGGTGATGGGCGGTGCCGCACTCAAGAGTTGCCTCGTGGCCGAAGGCCGTGCCGATTGCTATGTGCGGGTCGGGCCGACGGGAGAGTGGGACACTGGCGCCGCGCAGATCATCATTGAAGAAGCCGGTGGTCAGCTGATGGACATTGAGCTGCAACCCCTGAGTTACAACGAGCGTGAGACCTTCGAAAACCCCAATTTTATCGTGGTGGGCTCACCCAATCTGGCGTGGGACAAGATATTGGTGGGAGATTAATTGCTGACCATTCGCCCTCTCCAGAAAGCCGATATGGCAGCCGTGTTCCGTGTGGAGCAGGCCTGTTTCGGCGACCACTGTTTTCCGGATTTTTTCTTTCGTCAGGCCCTCGACGCCTGGCCCTTGGGTTTACTCGGCGCCTTTGATGACACTGGGTTCCTGCTGGGATATTGCCTGTGCAGCAGCGCTGAAGAGGCCGGTTGCGGTTGGATCATGTCCTTGGCTGTGATCCCAGAGGCCCGCGGTCGCGGTGCCGGCAAGGCCTTGATGCAAAACCTGTTGAACCAGCAGCGCTACAGCAGTCTTAAGCTCACTGTGGCACCGGATAATCCGGCATTGGCGCTCTATCTTGGCCTGGGATTTATCCGCACGGGAGAGGAGAGCGATTACTTTGGCCCAGGCGAGCACCGGCTTTTGTTGTGCCTTGATGCCGACTGATCCCTGAAAATCAGTATTGTGAACATTGTTTTTTATTTGGCCGAATGTTAGCCTCTTGGTCATTCCAGTCGAGGAGACCGAGACATGGCAAGACGCAAGGAACACAGTCACGACGAAATTCGCCAAATGGCGATCGCCGAGGTACAAGAAGCATTGGCCAGAGGGGAAGGCGACCAGCTCAGTTTGCGCCGGGTTGCCACTCAAATAGGCTACGCCCCCAGCACCCTTATCAACATCTTCGGCAGTTATAACTACCTGCTGTTGGCTGTGTCAGAAGCCTGCCTGCAGCAACTGCTCGGCAACCTGGTTTGCGACTCCCCCTCGAGCCCCTTGACGGCACTGGAACAGATGGCCCGCCGCTATGCCGAATTCGCCCTGGCTGCTCCCGACAGGTTCAGATTGCTGTTTGAATTGCAGTTGTCGGCAACAGAGCCCCTGCCGGAACATCACAGTGCCCTGATCGAGCAGCTGTTGTCCTTGCCCTTGCCCCTTCTGGCATTACAGCTGCGCCGTGACGCCGATACCCTGGTCACGGAGGCGCGCTTACTGTGGGGCGCGATACACGGATTGGTCAGCCTGGCGTTAACTGACAAGCTTTTTGGTGGGGAACACACCCTTGGCAGCCTGGTCTGCCAACAGGTACGAACCCTGATCGCCGGATTTGAATCGGGGAGGAATACCTGATGTTTTTCAGTCGCCGCTTTTTACCTTACTTTGTCACCCAGTGCCTGGGTGCCCTCAATGACAATATTTACAAGAACGTGTTGCTGCTGTTGGTGACTTACAGCCAGGTGGACAGTTTGCCCATTGGCGTGGATCTGTTCGTCAACCTGGCGGCCGGCGTGTTCATTTTGCCGTTTTTCCTGTTTTCGGCCCATGCCGGTGTGGTGGCGGATAACATAGATAAGGCGCGACTCATTCGCGCACTGAAGTTGTTGGAGCTGGTGATCATGAGTTGTGCCGTGTTGGCCATCCTCAGTCACAACTACCTGATGATGTTGCTGCTGCTGTTTTTAACCGGCAGCCAGTCGGCTTACTTTGGCCCGGTAAAATACTCCCTGCTGCCCCAGGCATTGGCGGAAAACGAGTTGGTGACAGGTAATGCCTGGGTGGAAATGGGCACCTTTCTGTCGATTCTGGTGGGCACCTTGAGCGCGGGCCTCATAGTGTCGAGCGAGCATGCCGCCGGGACGGCAGCCCTGGTAGTCTTTATGCTTGCCCTGGCGGGCTATTTGGCCAGCCGCGCTATTCCGGCCTTGCCTCCCCAGGGGAAAATTCGCCAAATTCACTTTCGGCCCCTTTCCGGTGCCTGGGGAAGTATCCGCAGGGTGAAACGTACCCCTTCGATCTGGATGGCGATTCTGGCCATAAGTTGGTTTTGGTTTCTGGGGGCCACGTATCTGACCCAGTTCCCCAATTTTGCCAAGCTGCACCTGCATTCGGGTGCCACAGTGGTGTCACTGCTGTTGGCGCTGTTTTCCATAGGTATCGCCGTGGGGTCTTTCCTGTGTGAGCGGCTCTCCTTTGGTCATGTGGAGCTTGGGGTGTTGCCCTTTGGGGTGCTGGGATTAACTGTGTTCGGCGTCGATATGTTGTTGGCCCTGCCGGACCCCGCAACCTTCCCGGTAATGCTATATGGCGCCGGAGAGTTTATTGCCCAGTCCGCTCATCACAGGTTGATGTTCGACCTGTTTATGGTAGGTGTCAGCGGCGGGCTGTTTATTGTCCCCCTGTACGCCTTTATCCAGTCCCGAGCCGCAAAGGGTGAGTGCGCCCGCGCCATTGCCGCCAACAACATAGTCAATGCCCTGTTTATGGTGGTCTCGGCTTTGTTGTCCATGGTGCTGCTGGGTGCTGTCGGCCTTAGCATAGTGCAGCTGTTCCTGATGCTGGCGCTGACGAACGCTCTGGTCGCCTTCTACGTCTATCGTCAGGTGCCTGAGTTTACCCAAAGGTTTGTTAGTTATTTGCTGAGCCACCTGCTGTACCGGGTCACGGTACGGGGCAGGCCAAATATACCCAAAGAAGGCGCCGGGCTGATCGTGTGTAACCATGTCAGCTATGTGGATGCGCTGCTGATTTTGGGTGCCTCTACCCGGCCCATTCGTTTTGTGATGGACAAAAGCATCAGCGAAATGCCGCTGCTCAGGTACCTGTTCCGCCATGCCGGCGTTATTCCCATCTGCTCACCCAAACAATGTGCGCAAACCTATGAGAAAGCCTTTGAGCGAATAGATGCGGCCCTGGCACAGGGAGATCTGGTGTGTATTTTCCCTGAGGGTCGTCTGTCTCCCGATGGTGAACTGGGTGAATTTCGCCCTGGTGTGGAGCAGATCCTCAACCGTCGCCCCGTGCCTGTTATCCCCATGGCACTGAAAGGCCTGTGGGGATCCTATTTCAGCCACAAGGATGGTCACGCCCTCACCACCCGACCCAAACGATTTTGGTCAAAGGTTAGGATCGATATAGCCCCGGCCCTGGATGGTGTTGCACCGGACAGGAATGTGCTTAGAGATCATGTGCATGCAATGCTGAAAAGCACCGAATAGGTAGAAAGTTCTTTTAAAACAGTGTATTAATGGCGTTATTCTGTATAAATCCCCTTGTTTGGTATTTCTGTTGGTGATTTAATCGGCGAATTTCAGCAACCAATATTTTACAGGGGAGTAATTATGAGGAAGGAAATCTGCGCCAGTACCTTGGTTCTGGCGTTAGCTGCCTGCGGTGGTTCAGGTGGCGACAGCTCAGGGAGTGGTAGTAATAGCTCTGGTGGCAACGGCTCCGGTGGCAGTACACCCAGATTGACCCTGGACACCCGTGCCAAAGCATCGGCTTGTGATATTTCGGCCCCCAAAGCCGGAGTGGATGTGATAGCGCACAAGGCAGATGGCAGCATTCTGGCCCAGTACAAAACCGACAGCCAAGGACATTTGGACATTTCCTGGGGCAGTGATGCACACCACCTGACCATTGCCTCTCAAATCAGCGTGGCAGGAGACTGGGATATTCAGACATCGCTCGAACAGCAAGCCGGTGATGTGGGTCGATTGACTTATATAGATACCAGTCTCGACGGTCAGTGCGATTGCACAAGTTTCAATATAGATAGCAGTGAAATCGATGCCAGCTTCCCAAGCCACAATCTTTACCTTCAGGGCGTGAATATAGGTGGATATGGCGGCTGGAGCGAACAGGTTTGCAAGAATAACGGCACTTTCGCACCATTGAATCTGGTGCTGGTTCCCAAAGAGTCCAGTGTACCCGGATATGCGGCCGTGGTTGATTTGAATGCCGTTGCAGGCACTCAAGTGACACTTGGCGCGGCGCTTTTCGATGGCGCAGCCAATCAGGGGACTCTGCTGAATGTTGCCGCTAACGTCAGTGATTATCGTCTGAGGACCTTCTCATTGACTGAGCAGGGCAGACAAAACAGACTGTATTGGAACAATCAACAGGCGTATGTTTTTCCAGAGCTCTACGCCAACAATTTGCTGGAGATGGTGCAAAAGGTCAATTTGGCCGATGTCGCAGAAGGAAGAATGACCTACTCGTCGTTGCAGCGCAAACGGGTAGTGGATGCTTCGGCTACACAATCAATGGCTCTGGCGCAAAATTCCCAACTGATGAGCGATGAAGTTGGTGGAATTTTGGCGGCCATTATGAATGATACCCAGGTTGACTATGATTTCAGTGCCACGGGCTCAGGTCGTGACCATATGTTGATTACTCTATGGGCACACGAGGTGCACTGGAACATTGATGGGCCATTGAAAGGAACCATCCCGGCGCTGGATCTGCCTGAAAATGTTCAGCAGGCATTTGAATCCCTCACCGAACCCGCTATTTATTTCGGTAGCTACGGTTATGGTCATTCCTGGAACATACACCAATGGAGAAGTTTCCTGGCGCAGAAAAGCCGCTTGGATAGTGAGGATCTGTCCACCGACAGAGACAACTATGAGTATGAACAAATTGCTGTCTACCTGAATCAATAGACCATATCAAACCGCCTCAGTCGAGGCGGTTTTTTCAGGTCTGGCTACTCGGGCATAGCTCGGTGAAATGGCCCTACAGCGGCCATTTGAGCCATGCGGGAATCTCGGGACGTTCTGCCTTAGAGTAATTTTCCCTGATGATAATCTGAGCTCATTTTGCGAGTTCCTTAAATGTCTTGATGTTCATTGCTTTCAGAGATTCATCTTATTCAGCATCAAAGCGGGACTCATGCGAATCACCAAATCCAGACCTGTTGGTTTTGGGTGACCATTGAAATTGAAACCTTGCCAAACACCAGTGAAACTGACGCATTTTTGTTCGCCATATAGGTGAATAAATTGCTTTAGACAACATATTAAGTTATTGCTTTTGAATTGAAAAATTGCACTTGTCAACCTGTATTTTTTGCCGCATTAATACTTTGGCTTTACAAAAAAATACAGGAATAGTGCTTATGAATAAGGAAATATATATTGCTCTGATGGTATCTGTTCTGGCCGCTTGTGGTGGGCAGGAAAATGCCAATTCCAATCAGAATAGCGAAAATCAGGATCAACCCACCACAACTCGACTTACGGCGGAGTTTGTAAGAAAGCCATCGAAATGTGAGCTGAATGTACCTGATCCGGATATCAGAATAATTGCTCATGCTGCCGATGGCACTGTTAACGGCATATACAAGCCTGACTCTAATGGCAAATTAGATATAGCCACGCCTGCTGGCGCCAGTCATATATCTTATGTGTTCATTAATGGTTCTGAAATCAGGTTGGATACGCGTCTCGGTCAGGTCAGTGGCGATTTGGGCAGAATCGAACACCTGGATGCCAATTTAGATAGCATGTGTCAGTGTGAATCATTCCGCTTAGATCCTGCCGAATTAGCAGCAGACTATCCTTACCACGATCTTTACCTGCAAGGTCGTAAAGTGGCGACTACATCCGCTATCGAACAAACCTTTTGCAAAGCGCCTGGAAAGGGGTATCCGTTAGTTGATCTGTGGCTTAAACCTAGAATCAATAACGACCAAGCCTATGGGGCGCTGCTGGATATCAACGGCACTCAAGGTACCGTGATACTTAATCAAACATTGTTTAATCAACCCATTAACTTGGGTGTGCAGCTTGAGTTGATTTCAGATCAAGCAGATATAAGCGCCTATTCAACATTTGCCAATACCGCTCAAGGGCGTCTTCACTATATGACCGACAGCCGTTTTTCAAAGTTTTATGTGTTTCCTGGGTTACACGACGAAAACTTTGTACATGCGCATAGGGATATTTATTTTGCGGATAACCTTAGATACGGCGCTACTCGCCGCCAGCGTGTGTTCGCACCTGAGGAGGAGCAAAACATCGAAGTGGCACAAAATGAGTATGCCCTACAAGATGCTGTTACTGAGTTGCAGCAGGGTTTTGGCGGAAATTCCGCAATAAATTATGATTTCAGTCATATAGGTAAAGACAGGGCTGTAATGATGATGTCCGTGTGGGGGAATGACATATATTGGAATGTGCTGGGGCCGCTAACAGGTACCCTCCCTGACCTACAAATGCCCGCTGACATTGAAGCGATCCTGGATAGCAAAGAGGTTATATATCTGGATATAGGGTCATATGGCTATATGATGCCCGGAGGCTTCGCAGCATGGAGCAAGGCCATCGCCGAAGACAGTCGCAGGAATGATGAATTACGGCAAGCATATTTCGATAACTACGATGCGGAGTATCTGGAATTTCGCCTGTAGTGAAGGGACTTCCGACAGCCAGTCTCGGACAGAAGTCGTGATTAGTTGGAACCGCCTCAGCCGAGGCGGTTTTGCTTTTGCATATCCAGGTATTCGGCCATGGCTTGATGATTGCCGCTGAAGATAACGCGTTCTTCCTTTTTACCTAGCTGGAAGCGGTACATGGGGTCGTAATACACCTCCAGCAGCAGGGTGATCCAGCTGAGGTGTGCCCTTGTATCGTTGCTGCTGATTTGCGTGGCTAGGGCATCAGTCATCAGCGCTTTGACTTCGTCATGCACCTTGCCCCCAAGGCGTTTGTAGATGCCTTTCAGGCTGGCGAACAGATAGTCGCTGAATGCGTTGAAGCCCTGTTCTTCTCCCAGTCTGCTGATGTAGCCCGCATGCATCTTGTGCACATAGTCGTCCAACAGCCTCGGCAGCCTGTCTTCAAGGGACTCTTCCAGTACCAATACGGGGGCGGCCTGCATCTTGTCGTAGAAGCTCTTGGGAATGGCCGAGCGCCCTATCAAAAAGCTTTCATCTTCCAATAACAGACTTGGCTCGGCTCTGTCCTCATGACGCAGCAGCGCAATGGCGAGGTTATTTTCAAAGTTGATTTGGCTGGGTTGACCCTCATGGTTTTTGCCGAAGCTTGACCCCCTGTGGTTGGCAATGCCTTCCAAATCCACCGCTTCGCTGCGGCTCTGTATGAATTCGGTTTTACCCGAGCCTGTGATGCCGCTGAGGATCTGCATCTGCCCCTTGGCGGGTGCCATTTCTATGGTATCCAACAGGAACTGACGCATGGCTTTGTAACCGCCATCGATAAAAGGTACTTCAATTCCGGCTTCCTTGAGCCATTGCTGGGTCAGCTGGGAGCGTAGGCCGCCGCGAAAACAGTAGAGGTAGCCTTCGGGGTGGCGCTGGAAGAAGTCCAGCCAGGCCGCAACCCTGGCTTCCTTGACCTTGCCGCATACCAGCGAATGCCCCAGTGCGATGGCAGCCTCCTGTCCCTGTTGCTTGTAGCAGGTGCCGACCTTTTGCCGCTCATTGTCATTCATCAGCGGCAGATTGGTGGCAGAGGGAAAGGCGCCCTTGTCGAATTCAATCGGGGCGCGCACGTCCATCATCGGATGGCCGGAGGTGAAAATCTGCCGGTATTGCTCCCTGGGGATACGCTTGGGCGTCATTTGCGTAACTCCAATTTGCCGTTACCGGCCTTGAGCTGACCAATACACACAGCTTCTATTCCCTGTTGTTGCAACAGCGCCCTGAGCCCGGCTTCCCCTTCGGCAGAGACGGCGACCAAGAGCCCGCCACTGGTCTGGGGATCGCACAGCAGTGCTTTTTCACGCTCGTTGAGTGCGGGCAGGTGCTCACCGTAGCTGTCGTAATTTCTGTGGGTGCCACCGGGAATGCAGCCCAGGCCAAGGTAATGTTCGGCCTTGGCCAGCAGCGGGATCTTGTCTATTGCGACCTCTGCATCCAGCCCGGCTCCCTGGCACACTTCCAGCAAATGACCGGCAAGTCCGAAGCCGGTCACATCGGTCAGGGCGTTGACACCTGGCAGCCTGGCAATGTCGGCGCCGATTTTATTCAGCTGACACATGGCCTCGGGGGCTATGTGTTCATCTTCGAGGGCCAGTTTCTTTTGCTTTTGGGCCGTGGTCAGTATGCCAATGCCTATGGGTTTGGTGAGGAAGAGTCTGTCACCGGCCTTGGCGGTATTGTTTTGTTTCAGATGTTCCAGCGCAATTTGCCCCGTGACCGCCAGGCCGAAAATGGGTTCGGGGGCATCTATGCTGTGACCACCGGCGAGCATAATGCCGGCATCGGCACAGGCCTGACGGCCACCATCAACCACTTGTTGGGCGACTTCTGCCGGCAGTTTGTTGATGGGCCAACCCAGAATCGCTATGGCCATTATCGGAGTGCCACCCATGGCGTAAATATCGCTGATGGCGTTGGTGGCAGCGATACGGCCAAAGGTGAAGGGGTCGTCCACTATGGGCATGAAGAAGTCGGTCGTACTGATGATGCCCGTGGTGTCATTGAGTTTGTATACGGCGGCATCATCGCGGCTGGCATTGCCGACCAGCAGCTTGGGATCGTCGAAGACAGGCAACTGGGATGCGAGTATGGTACTCAGCACCTTGGGAGAAATCTTGCAGCCGCAGCCGGCGCCATGGCTGTATTCGGTGAGTTTGATGGGTGATGGTGACATTTCAGGTTGCCCGCTTTAACGATAGTGGCCAACATGATAATACCTTACGGCCGCCATGCAAGGCGGCCGTGGTCACAGGACTAACGATAGGCGGCGTTCAGACTGTTCCAATTGGCCTGTTGCAGCTTAAGGCGCGACTTGAGTTCGTTGAATCTGGGGCGCAGCTCCTCAAGGCATAGCTTGTGGCGCTTGGCCTCCAACAGCTCTTTCTTTACCTGATAGAACTCAAGTAGCTGCTGTTTCAGCGTCTCGTATTCGCCCTGCAGTGTTTGCCACAGTTCTTCGTAATCCTGTCTGTGTGTGATCCGCTGCTGGGTGCGTTTGAGCTGCATCTGCAATTTGGCCGCCTCGATACGCTCTTGGGGCACCTTGCGCAAATCGCTGGCCATACCCAACCAGGAAAGCAGTTTGATCAGCCACTTGGTGGGATCGTAATGCCACCAACGTATGCCGTTGCGGTAGTCGTTTTCGAAAATATGGTGGAAGTTGTGGTAGCCCTCGCCATAGGTCAGCACCGCCAATACACCGTTGTCGCGGGCAGTATTCCTGTCGGTATAGGGTTGAGTGCCCCAGATATGGGCCAGGGAATTGATGAAGAAGGTGCAGTGGTGCACCACCACCAAACGCAGCAGACCGGCCACCAACAGCATGGTCCAGACATCGCCGTTGAACCAACCCAGCAATGCCGGCAGCCCTATGTTCATCACCAACACCAACGCCAGATAATGTTTGTGCTGCCACATGACTATGGGATCGTTCTGCAGGTCGCGGACGTTGTTATAGTCGTGATAACGATGGGCCTGGTATTCACGCAGCATCCAGCCGATATGGCTGTACCAGAAACCCATGTTCGCTGAATAGGGATCTTTGTCGTTATCGTCTACATGCTTGTGGTGCACCCTGTGATCGGATGACCAGTGCAGGGCACTGTTTTGCAACGCCAGGGCGCCACCCAGCGCATACAACCACCTTACCGCCCCATTGGCCTTATAGGCTTTATGGGACCAGAGCCTGTGGTAGCCGGCGGTGATAGACATACCGCTATAGAAGGCCAGTACCACAAAGGTCAGCCATTCTATGGCATCTATGCCATGGGACCATGCGCGCCAGGGGATGAGCACTGCGGCGCCGGTGAAGGTCAGCAGAAACAGCATCAGATTGAGCCAGATGATGGGAGGTTTTTTCATTATCGGTTTCCAAATCGCGTTTAAGCGTACAACTGTAAGCTAATTTACCTGCAAGGACCCCATGGGGTCAAGCCGGCCGGGGCTGTGTTTCTGTGGCAAACGGGGTATTATCCGCAACATCATTGGTTTGGATGGAACACAAGATGGGAATTGGGATCCGGGCACAGCAGAAAGAAAAAACCCGTCGCGCGCTGGTGGACGCGGCCTTCAATCAGCTCAGTGCCGAGCGCAGTTTTTCCAGTCTCAGCCTGCGGGAAGTGGCCCGGGAGGCCAATATTGCGCCGACCTCTTTCTATCGTCATTTCAAAGATATGAACGAGCTTGGCCTGACCATGGTCGATGAAGGCGGCCTGACCCTGAGGCAGATGATGCGCAAGGGCCGGCAAAGGGCCGAGGCCGGTGGCAGCGTGATCCGCATTTCCGTGGATACCTTTATGGAAGTGCTGGACTCCAATCCCAACGTGTTCCGCATCTTGCTCCACGAGCGCTCAGGAACTTCGGCCGCCTTTCGCGCGGCGGTTGCCCGTGAGATTGAACACTTTATTTCCGAGCTGGCCCATTACACCGAGGAGACTGCCCATCGCAGTCCGGCTTTGGCGAGGGCCCAGGCAGAAGCTCTGGTGACTCTGGTATTCAACGCCGGCGCTGCGGCCCTGGACATGAAAAAGGCTGATCGCAAGGTGCTGGCGGATCAGTTGGTGATGCAGCTGCGCATGGTGGCGACCGGCGCCGAAGTATTGCAGCACAAATTGGATAACAGGTAGGTCTGCAATCAGAACAAAAACGGAGCCTTAAGGCTCCGTTTTTGTTTTGAAGGAGCTTATTTGCGACGCTCCAGCAACACACCCGCTTCGGTGTGATGGGTATAAGGGAACTGATCGAACAGGGCAAAGCGAGTGATCTCGTGGGTTTGGCTGAGCACTGCCAGGTTGTCCTTCAGAGTCTCAGGATTGCAGGAGATATAGAGAATGCGCTCATATCCCTGCACCAGTTTGACCGTCTCTGCATCCAAACCCGCTCTGGGGGGGTCCACAAAGATGGTGTTGCAGTCATAGCTTTGCAGATCGATACCCTCAAGGCGCTTAAAGCTTTTACCACCCTGCATCGCCAGGGTGAAGTCTTCCGCTGACATGCGGATGATATCCAGATTGGCTATGTTGTTAATGGCGATGTTGTACTGGGCCGCATCCACCGACGGTTTGGCCAGCTCTGTCGCCAATACCCGCTGAAAATTCTGCGCCAGGGCAATGGAGAAATTGCCGTTACCGCAATAGAGTTCCAGTAGATCGCCCTGACTGTTTTGGGTGGCATCAATGGCCCATTCCAGCATTTTGACCGCCACCTTGGCATTGGGTTGGGTAAAGCTGTTTTCTATCTGTTTGTAATGGTATTGGCGACCATTGACATCCAGGGTCTCAACCACAAAATCCCGGTCCAGTATCAGTTTCTGTTTTCTGGCGCGGCCTATGATGTCAACCTTGAACCGGTCTGACAGCGCCGCTTTCAGGGCTTTGGCTTGCTCCAGCCAATCATCCCCAAGCTGCCTGTGGTAGAGCAGGCTGACCAGAATTTCCCCTGAGAGCGTGGACAGGAAATCCACCTGGAACAGCTTGTGGCGCAGCACGGGATTGGGTCGCAGATGTGCCATCAGTTCCTGCATCATCTGGTTGATGAGCGTGCCGGCCGGCAGATATTGGTCACAGCGAACCTTTTGCTGCAGGGCATTATCGAACATGTAATAGTAGAGATCGTCTCCATCGTGCCATACCCGGAATTCACTGCGCATCCGATAGTGGGCCGGTTCAGAGGCGAAGACTTCCAATGCCGGAGGTGTGAATTCGGCAAAGGCCTCTGTCAGTGACTGGCTCTTGTCCGCCAACTGGGCATCATACTGCCGGGGATCCATTGCTGCTAAATTCATTGTTACTTACCTTGGCCTTGTTTGGGGGCGCAAATTTTATACCAGATGACGTTGATGTCCAGCTTTCTGGGCAATCGGCAATACTGGCAGAGGCGTGAGCGGTGTGGGAAAATGACGGCCTCGCAATGGCGTTGGAGTGTATAAGCTTTGGGTAACAGTATCTTGGTATTCGATTCGGGTATAGGTGGCCTGTCTGTGCTGCAGGAAATCCGTGCCCGCTTGCCGGAGCACGAATACTGCTATCTGTTTGACAATGCCCGCCTGCCCTACGGCGAGCTGAGTGAGCAGGAGCTCATCTCCGGTTGCGTTTGCCTGATTGAAGATATGGTTGCCCGTTGTAACGCGGCTGTGGTGGTCATAGCCTGCAATACCGCCAGTACCTTGGTGCTGCCGGCCTTGCGATCCCGGTTGAGCATTCCAGTTGTTGGGGTGGTGCCAGCGATTAAACCCGCTGCGGCCATGTCACACTCAGGACATATAGGACTATTGGCAACCCCGGGGACGGTAAGACGGGCTTATACCCATGAACTGATAGCCAGTCATGCCAAAGATAGCCAGGTACATCTCTTTGGCAGCTCAGAGCTGGTGATGATGGCAGAGGCCAAAATGGCGGGGCAGCCGGTAGATCTTTCCACATTAAGCAAGATACTGGCACCGGTGAAGGAAACAGAGATAGATGTGCTGGTACTGGGTTGCACCCATTTCCCCTTGCTCGCTGAAGAGCTGAGTCAGGTTTTAGGGGAAACTATCAGGCTGGTGGATTCGGGGGAGGCAATCGCCAGGCGGGTGGTCCACCTTCTCGGGGAGGCTGCCATGATAGCAGGTCCGGGTAAATTGACGGCCTGGCATACCACAGATGCCATCAGTGAAGGTCTGTCAACGTCCCTCAGGGCGTTAGGCTTTAACGCTATCTTGCCTTATCGCATCGAGGGACGCTGACCAAAGGGCTTATTCGTCGCCCTTTTCCTGTCCTTCGCCGTCTTGAGTCTTGGCTTCCCTTACCTTCAGGGTGCGCTCCTGAAAGGTAAAGTCATTCAGCTTGGTCATGGCTTTTTTGGCGCCGGCTTCAGACATCTCCACAAAACCGAAGCCTTTACGGCGGCCGGTCTTGCGATCCCGCACCAGACGGACCGAGTTGACCGGGCCGAATTCACCAAACAGGATTTTAACTTCACCTTCATGCACCCGGTAGGGCAAGTTGCCTACATAGAGAGTCATGGTTGGTCCTGTGTATTCGGTTTCGGTTGCTTGCGCCTGTGCATCCGGCAACAAAATAAATACCACGCCGGCAATCATTGCACCCGCCGCGAATGCTATGTATGCCGGCAGGGTCGGCATAAACTGATAGATAGCAAAAGCTCCCAGCGCAGCAACAATCAAAACAATAAGAAATGATTTCTGCATAAAAAATTGGTCTCTAATCAAATGAAAAATGATAAATAACTGTTAACAGCCGGTATATGGTAATGAATTCTCAGGGGTTAAACCAGCGGAGTGGAGAAAAAATGAGCGTGCCAGGTCGCAATATTTGAGTTTCTTTCGGGTGTGAGGAACCTTCTGGTGTGAAAATTAGCCAGTTCGCATCTTTTATCCGCAATTTGCCGTAAACATCAGCAGTTGATTTCCAAAGACCGGATTAGTGCTTGCCGACTCGTTATTCCCCCCTATAATGCGCCTCGTTCCGGAGACAAGGGCCTGTTGGGCAAATACTTGAATCGGGGACGCTGTTGTTCGCAACAGCAGCTGAGCTAAAATTTAGCCAGTCAGCGTCAGGCGAAGAAAAAATGCTTGACGCAACATGGGTGAAGCGTAGAATACGCAGCCCTGACCAGAAGAGAAATGGTCAACGTTCTTTAACAATTTATCAAGCAATCTGTGTGGACACTCGCAGAGCTGATGACATCGACAACGATATTCATCAGTGAATGATGTCCATGCAAACATGCAGTTTGCGACTGTTTACAGTTGCAAAATCGACAGAATTCATTGAGCAGTTTGGCGCAAGCCAAACACCAAAACTTTTAATTGAAGAGTTTGATCATGGCTCAGATTGAACGCTGGCGGCAGGCCTAACACATGCAAGTCGAGCGGTAACACAAGGGAGCTTGCTCCTGAGGTGACGAGCGGCGGACGGGTGAGTAATGCCTGGGAACTTGCCCATTCGAGGGGGATAACAGTTGGAAACGACTGCTAATACCGCATACGCCCTACGGGGGAAAGCAGGGGAACTTCGGTCCTTGCGCGAATGGATAGGCCCAGGTGGGATTAGCTAGTTGGTGAGGTAAAGGCTCACCAAGGCGACGATCCCTAGCTGTTCTGAGAGGATGATCAGCCACACTGGGACTGAGACACGGCCCAGACTCCTACGGGAGGCAGCAGTGGGGAATATTGGACAATGGGGGAAACCCTGATCCAGCCATGCCGCGTGTGTGAAGAAGGCCTTCGGGTTGTAAAGCACTTTCAGTGGGGAGGAAAGGTTGTAGGTTAATACCCTATAGCTGTGACGTTACCCACAGAAGAAGCACCGGCTAACTCCGTGCCAGCAGCCGCGGTAATACGGAGGGTGCAAGCGTTAATCGGAATTACTGGGCGTAAAGCGTGCGCAGGCGGTTTGTTAAGCGAGATGTGAAAGCCCCGGGCTCAACCTGGGAATTGCATTTCGAACTGGCAAACTAGAGTCTTGTAGAGGGGGGTAGAATTCCAGGTGTAGCGGTGAAATGCGTAGAGATCTGGAGGAATACCGGTGGCGAAGGCGGCCCCCTGGACAAAGACTGACGCTCAGGCACGAAAGCGTGGGGAGCAAACAGGATTAGATACCCTGGTAGTCCACGCCGTAAACGATGTCTACTCGGAGTTTGGTGTCTTGAACACTGGGCTCTCAAGCTAACGCATTAAGTAGACCGCCTGGGGAGTACGGCCGCAAGGTTAAAACTCAAATGAATTGACGGGGGCCCGCACAAGCGGTGGAGCATGTGGTTTAATTCGATGCAACGCGAAGAACCTTACCTACTCTTGACATCCAGAGAACTTGGCAGAGATGCCTTGGTGCCTTCGGGAACTCTGAGACAGGTGCTGCATGGCTGTCGTCAGCTCGTGTTGTGAAATGTTGGGTTAAGTCCCGCAACGAGCGCAACCCTTATCCTTACTTGCCAGCGGGTCATGCCGGGAACTTTAGGGAGACTGCCGGTGATAAACCGGAGGAAGGTGGGGACGACGTCAAGTCATCATGGCCCTTACGAGTAGGGCTACACACGTGCTACAATGGTCAGTACAGAGGGTTGCGAAGCCGCGAGGTGGAGCTAATCCCATAAAGCTGGTCGTAGTCCGGATTGGAGTCTGCAACTCGACTCCATGAAGTCGGAATCGCTAGTAATCGTGGATCAGAATGCCACGGTGAATACGTTCCCGGGCCTTGTACACACCGCCCGTCACACCATGGGAGTGGGCTGCAAAAGAAGTGGGTAGCTTAACCTTCGGGGGGGCGCTCACCACTTTGTGGTTCATGACTGGGGTGAAGTCGTAACAAGGTAGCCCTAGGGGAACCTGGGGCTGGATCACCTCCTTACCTAAGCGATGCGTCGCTGTGCTGAGTGTTCACACAGATTGCTTGATAGATGAAAAGAGACAAATGCGTGAGGGTCTGTAGCTCAGGTGGTTAGAGCGTACGCCTGATAAGCGTAAGGTCGGTAGTTCGAGTCTACTCAGACCCACCAAATCTCCGCTTCTGCTTTGTTGTAAAGCGCGTCGTTTAGGCAACTAAACTTCCTTGCTCTACGCCGCGCATAAGCGCAGATTGATTTCTCGCATTGTTTCGGACTGTGATGACGGCGGATGCTGTCTGAAATGGGGCTATAGCTCAGCTGGGAGAGCGCCTGCCTTGCACGCAGGAGGTCTGCGGTTCGATCCCGCATAGCTCCACCACTTCGCTGCCACAGCGACAGTCTCAGGAATAGAGACGCCAAAGATAAGTGATGAATTTATCTTTGGCTTTTTTAAGCCCGCTCTTTAACAATTTGGAAAGCTGATAGTAGAAACTGGACCTTCTCTTTGAGATGGGATTCAGTTAATACAAAAATTGAGTTCTCAAACACTTCAATCAAGTGTTTTGGGTATTCTTCAAGGCGGGTCCATTTCCAACCCTGGAAATGAGACCAAGTAAAACCAGCTGGTCGCAACAGCTCAAGTGAAACTCATTTGGGTTGTATGGTTAAGCGACTAAGCGTATACGGTGGATGCCTTGGCAGTCAGAGGCGATGAAGGACGTAGTAACTTGCGAAAAGCGTTGGTGAGGTAGTAACAACCGTTATAGCCAGCGATGTCCGAATGGGGGAACCCGGCAGCATAAGCTGTCATCACTACATGAATACATAGTGTAGTGAGGCGAACGAGGGGAACTGAAACATCTAAGTACCCTTAGGAAAAGAAATCAACCGAGATTCCCTAAGTAGCGGCGAGCGAACGGGGATTAGCCCTTAAGTCTTTGGGGTGTTAGTGGAATGAGTTGGAAAGCTCAACGGTACAGGGTGATAGTCCCGTACACGACAACTAACCAGAGATGAAAACGAGTAAGGCGGCACACGTGATATGTTGTCTGAACATGGGGGGACCATCCTCCAAGGCTAAATACTCCTGACTGACCGATAGTGAACCAGTACCGTGAGGGAAAGGCGAAAAGAACCCCTGTGAGGGGAGTGAAATAGAACCTGAAACCGTATACGTACAAGCAGTGGGAGCGGTTCTTGAGACCGTGACTGCGTACCTTTTGTATAATGGGTCAGCGACTTACATTTAGTAGCGAGGTTAAGCGAATAGCGGAGCCGTAGGGAAACCGAGTGTTAACTGCGCGTTTAGTTGCTAGGTGTAGACCCGAAACCCGGTGATCTAGCCATGGGCAGGTTGAAGGTTGAGTAACATCAACTGGAGGACCGAACCGACTAATGTTGAAAAATTAGCGGATGACTTGTGGCTGGGGGTGAAAGGCCAATCAAACCGGGAGATATCTGGTTCTCCTCGAAAGCTATTTAGGTAGCGCCTCGGACGAACACCTTTGGGGGTAGAGCACTGTTAAGGCTAGGGGGTCATCCCGACTTACCAACCCTTTGCAAACTCCGAATACCAAAGAGTGCTATCCGGGAGACAGACGGCGGGTGCTAACGTCCGTCGTCAAAAGGGAAACAACCCAGACCGTCAGCTAAGGTCCCAAAGTAATTGCTAAGTGGGAAACGATGTGGGAAGGCTTAGACAGCTAGGATGTTGGCTTAGAAGCAGCCATCATTTAAAGAAAGCGTAATAGCTCACTAGTCGAGTCGGCCTGCGCGGAAGATGTAACGGGGCTAAGCAATTCACCGAAGCTACGGGTGTGCACGATAACGTGTACGCGGTAGAGGAGCGTTCTGTAAGCCGTTGAAGGTGAAGGGGTAACCCACACTGGAGGTATCAGAAGTGCGAATGCTGACATGAGTAACGATAAAGGGGGTGAAAAACCCCCTCGCCGAAAGACCAAGGGTTCCTGTCCAACGTTAATCGGGGCAGGGTGAGTCGACCCCTAAGGCGAGGCCGAAAGGCGTAGTCGATGGGAAACGGGTTAATATTCCCGTACTTCTGCTAACTGCGATGGAGAGACGGAGAAGGCTAGGCCAGCACGGCGTTGGTTGTCCGTGTTTAAGGTGGTAGGTGGTGTGCTTAGGCAAATCCGGGCACACATACACCGAGAGCTGATGACGAGGTGCTACGGCACTGAAGTGGTTGATGCCAGGCTTCCAGGAAAATCTTCTAAGCTTCAGGTTAGCAGGAATCGTACCCCAAACCGACACAGGTGGTCGGGTAGAGAATACCAAGGCGCTTGAGAGAACTCGGCTGAAGGAACTAGGCAAAATGGTACCGTAACTTCGGGAGAAGGTACGCTGCTGTTGGTGGAGGGACTTGCTCCCCGAGCTGACGGCAGTCGCAGATACCAGGTGGCTGCAACTGTTTATCAAAAACACAGCACTGTGCAAACTCGCAAGAGGAAGTATACGGTGTGACGCCTGCCCGGTGCCGGAAGGTTAATTGATTGGGTTATCGCAAGAGAAGCTCATGATCGAAGCCCCGGTAAACGGCGGCCGTAACTATAACGGTCCTAAGGTAGCGAAATTCCTTGTCGGGTAAGTTCCGACCTGCACGAATGGCGTAATGATGGCCACGCTGTCTCCAGCCGAGACTCAGTGAAGTTGAAATTGCGGTGAAGATGCCGTATACCCGCGGCTAGACGGAAAGACCCCGTGAACCTTTACTATAGCTTGGCACTGAACATTGACCCTACATGTGTAGGATAGGTGGGAGACTTTGAAGCGGGAACGCCAGTTCTCGTGGAGTCGTCCTTGAAATACCACCCTTGTAGTGTTGATGTTCTAACCTGGGCCCCTAATCGGGGTTAGGGACAGTGCCTGGTGGGTAGTTTGACTGGGGCGGTCTCCTCCCAAAGAGTAACGGAGGAGCACGAAGGTTGGCTAAGTACGGTCGGACATCGTACGGTTAGTGTAATGGCATAAGCCAGCTTAACTGCGAGACAGACACGTCGAGCAGGTACGAAAGTAGGTCATAGTGATCCGGTGGTTCTGAATGGAAGGGCCATCGCTCAACGGATAAAAGGTACTCCGGGGATAACAGGCTGATACCGCCCAAGAGTTCATATCGACGGCGGTGTTTGGCACCTCGATGTCGGCTCATCACATCCTGGGGCTGAAGTCGGTCCCAAGGGTATGGCTGTTCGCCATTTAAAGTGGTACGCGAGCTGGGTTCAGAACGTCGTGAGACAGTTCGGTCCCTATCTGCCGTGGGCGTTGGATGATTGAGGGGAGTTGCTCCTAGTACGAGAGGACCGGAGTGAACGAACCGCTGGTGTTCGGGTTGTCATGCCAATGGCATTGCCCGGTAGCTACGTTCGGAATCGATAACCGCTGAAAGCATCTAAGCGGGAAGCGAGCCCCAAGATGAGTCATCCCTTGGACCTAGAGTCCACATAAGAGCCGTTCGAGACCAGGACGTTGATAGGTCAGGTGTGTAAGCGTTGTGAGGCGTTGAGCTAACTGATACTAATGACTCGAGAGGCTTAACCATACAACCCAGATGGGTTTTACTGAAAATGTTCTACTTTAAAATGCTCCAAGCATTTAAAGTATTTCCTACATCCTTGTAGGTCACCACATTTTCCAGCACTTCCTCCTTCCCTGGAGGTCGTGCGAAGAATATCCAAACTTGATTGAAGTCGAGACTCAAAGCTCAACAGAGCAGCAGCACAGAATTTCCGGTCGCTTAGCTCAGCCGGGAGAGCACCTCCCTTACAAGGAGGGGGTCACTGGTTCGATCCCAGTAGCGACCACCATATTTCACTGCACAGCTTTCCAAATTACCAATTTGTCTGGTGACAATAGCATTGTGGTCCCACCTGATCCCATTCCGAACTCAGAAGTGAAACGCAATCGCGCCGATGGTAGTGTGGGGTCTCCCCATGTGAGAGTAGGTCATCGCCAGATGCCTAATAAGACGAAAAGGCCACCCAAACGGGTGGCCTTTTTGCTTTCAGCTTCTCAAATAGCAGCCTTTCAGGGCAACACTTGTTAGCCCTTGGGGTGTGTTCTGCTGTGTTAGCGGCTAGAATGGGGCTTTCCATTCTCAGCCGGATATAAGATGTTCCCCAGCGTTTCCCTCAAATCCTTCAATACATTTGGCCTGTCGCAGTCTTGTAACAGGCTGGAACGCATCCAATCCCAGGATCAGCTATTAACAGTTTTACGTGAACTCAAGCAAAGTAACGCGCCTTTCTTGGTTCTGGGTGGTGGCAGTAATGTGGTGTTCACCGAGGACTATGACGGCACTGTGTTGCAAATGGCAATTCAAGGCATTCAGGTTTATGAAGAAGAGGAATGCTTTCGGTTGGAGGTGGCTGCAGGCGTAAATTGGCACCAACTGGTGTGTTTTACCCTGGAAAACGGTATGCCGGGGTTGGAAAATTTAGCATTGATCCCGGGTACCGCCGGTGCTGCGCCAATTCAGAATATCGGAGCCTACGGTGTTGAGTTTTGCGATGTCTGTGACTGGGTGGAATATCTGGACATAGCGTCGATGACGAAGCACAGGATAACGGCGGCCGAATGCCATTTTGGCTACCGTGATTCTATTTTCAAACATGCACTGAAAGATAAAGTGATCATCTGTGGCATTGGCATTCGTCTGGCGAAAGCCTGGTCGCCAAAGGTCTCTTATGGGCCGCTCAGCGAGTTGCCAGCTAAAGATCTCACTCCCAAAGCTGTCTTTGATCGGGTAGTCGCCATTCGGCGGCAGAAGTTGCCGGATCCCGAAGTGCTGGGCAATGCCGGTAGTTTTTTCAAAAACCCTATAGTCGAGGCAGCGCAATACGCCGAACTTGCGGTACGTTTCCCACAGATCGTCGGTTATGGCATGGAAGACGGGCGGGTCAAGTTGGCTGCAGGCTGGTTGATTGAACAAGCTGGCTTGAAGGGTTTTAAACTCGGCCAGGCCGGAGTGCACGAACAACAGGCCCTGGTTTTGGTGAATCTCGGCTCTGCAACGGGGGCTGATATTTGCGCGCTGGCGCGATTGGTGATGCAAAAGGTGCTGGAAAAGTTTGGTGTGCGGCTGGAGGCTGAGCCGAATATCATAGGACATCAACAGCTGGAGGCCGAAAATGAGTGAACACTGGCAACGTAAACGCGAAATTCTGGCATTGATGGCGGCCGGTGACTTTGTTTCCGGGGAACTTTTGGCTGAAAAGTTGGGTATCAGTCGCAGCGCCATCAATAAGCATATGGATGGGCTTGCAGACTATGGGGTGTCCTTGTTCAGCGTTAAGGGAAAGGGATACAAATTAGCTTCGCCTGTGTCCCTTATCGACCCTGTCAGACTCAAGCAGGGCATAGGCAAAAGGTGCTTCTATTTCGATGAAACTGACAGCACCAATGCGTTTATGCTGCAGCATGCCGATGAGCTGGAAAGTGGCGACCTTTGCGTTGCCGAGTATCAATCCAGTGGCAGGGGAAGGCGGGGGCGCAGCTGGGTATCGCCCTATGGCAGCCACCTGTATTTTTCATTGTTCTGGTCTCTCCCTGAGTTGTCAAAGGCCATGGGTTTAAGCCTGGTGGCCGGTTGCGCTCTGGCCAAGGTGTTGGCGGACTTGGGCGTTGAGGAATTGGGGTTGAAATGGCCCAATGACCTTTATTTTCAAGGTCGCAAGTTGGCCGGCATCCTGGTGGAAATTAAGGGGCAGGCCGATGGCGAGTGCCAACTGGTGATTGGCATAGGTGTTAATCTTGCCATGCCCATGAGCCAAGCTGAGAAAATTGACCAGCCCTGGAGTGACTTACAATCGACGGAAAGGATGCCCGATAAGACATCTCTGACCCTGGCTTTGCACAGCCAATTATGCAGGGATTTAGAGCTTTTTGAACGGGAAGGTCTTTGCGCTTTCCAGAGCCGTTGGTCAGCTGCCGATGAGTTTGCCGGCAAACCGGTTGAACTGTTGATGGCCGACAGGCGCATCGCCGGGATCTGTCGCGGAATAGATGAACAAGGTGCCCTGCTGCTTGAGACGGATGCCGGCCTGCAGAGTTTTATCGGCGGTGAAATCAGTCTGAGGGCCGGGCATTGACCGGTCAAAGCGACTTATTTACGCAGTAGCACCTGTTCCATCTGGTGATTTTGTCCCTTGCGCAATATCAGATGCGCCCGCTCCCGGGTGGGTTGGATATTTTGCCTCAGGTTGGGGCCGTTGATGCTGTCCCAGATCTGTGCGGCGGTGTCGACAGCCTCGTTGTCACTCAGTGCCGCATAATGATGGAAGTAGGAACGTTCGTCGGCAAAGGCACCGCTGCGGAATTGCAGAAAACGTTCTATATACCATTGCTTCAGTAAATCCTCTTCGGCGTCCACATAGATGGAAAAGTCCACAAAGTCTGACACAAATGGCCGACGGATATCCACATGGGCATCCAAGCCGGTTTGCAATACGTTAAGGCCTTCCAGGATCAGTATGTCCGGTTTATTGATGATCTGGTGCTGGTCTTTGATGCGGTCGTAGCTGAGGTGCGAATAAATCGGTGCTTTGACCTCAGTCTTGCCGGATTTCACCGCAGAGATAAATTCTATCAGCATCCGCCCATCGTAGCTTTCCGGAAAACCTTTGCGCTTGAGCAGACCTTTTCGTTTTAGCTCGTTCAGAGGGTAAAGAAAGCCATCGGTAGTCAATAGGTCGACCTTGGGATGCTCAGGCCATTGCTGCAGCAAGGCTTGCAGTATGCGTGCTGTGGTGCTCTTGCCGACGGCAACACTGCCGGCGATGCTGATGATATAGGGGCTGTCGGTGGGTTTTCGGCCAAGGAAGGCATTGAGTATGACGCCTCTCTGCTGCTTGGAACCCACTATAAGGTTAAGCAAGCGGCTTAAGGGCAAATAGATGTCCGTGACCTCTGACAAGGAAATGCGTTCATTGATACCACGCAGGTGGCTGAGATCGCCTTCGTTAAGCGTCAAGGGGACCGAGTTCCTGAGTTCGGCCCATTGGTTGCGGTCGAAGTTCAAGTAGAGGGCCTGCTGGGTCTGGTTATTATTCATGCACTTTCCTTACCTTAGGCTGGGCACAGTACACCAGCTCCGGAAGCGGCACAATAGTGACGAATAACCCTTAACGCGGATTGTTGTGGTGCCAGGGTGGAAGACGTGCAAAAAAGCGCCGCTTGGCACTTTTTTTGGCGAAATTGCGATTTTTCTGTTGCACTCATGGCGACATTTACCTAATATCCGCTACCGAAATGACATGCCGGCATAGCTCAGTTGGTAGAGCAACTGACTTGTAATCAGTAGGTCCCGAGTTCGACTCTTGGTGCCGGCACCATTTTACTGGAGGGGTTCCCGAGTGGCCAAAGGGATCAGACTGTAAATCTGACGGCTCCGCCTTCGAAGGTTCGAATCCTTCTCCCTCCACCATTTTCCTAGGTACTAGGTGGCCAAAGTTAGGTTGTGCGGGCATCGTATAATGGTATTACTCCAGCCTTCCAAGCTGATAACGCGGGTTCGATTCCCGCTGCCCGCTCCAATTTAAGATGCTGATATGGCTCAGGTGGTAGAGCGCATCCTTGGTAAGGATGAGGTCGGCAGTTCGAATCTGCCTATCAGCACCAGCCTCTCTTTATAAATGCTACTTTTACCTAATGTAAACGGTTCGATGTCAGTTGATGACATCGGATTTTTTCTATATACAGGTTTTCATCACCAAGTATCTTGGATTGAGGCAATACCATGGCTAAAGCTAAATTTGAACGTTCCAAACCCCACGTAAACGTGGGCACCATCGGTCACGTTGACCATGGTAAAACCACTCTGACTGCTGCTATCTCCCACGTGCTGGCCAAGCACTACGGTGGTGAGGCGAAGGACTTCTCTCAAATCGACAACGCTCCAGAAGAGCGTGAGCGCGGTATTACCATCAATACCTCTCACATCGAATACGATACTCCTACTCGCCACTACGCCCACGTAGACTGCCCAGGCCACGCTGACTATGTTAAAAACATGATCACCGGTGCTGCCCAGATGGACGGCGCAATCCTGGTAGTAGCTGCGACCGACGGTCCAATGCCACAAACTCGTGAGCACATCCTGCTGTCTCGTCAGGTAGGCGTACCTTTCATCATCGTGTTCATGAACAAGTGTGACATGGTAGATGACGAAGAGCTGCTGGAACTGGTTGAGATGGAAGTTCGCGAACTGCTGTCTGAATACGACTTCCCAGGTGATGACCTGCCAGTAATCCAAGGTTCTGCTCTGAAGGCCCTGGAAGGCGACGCTGCTTGGGAAGGTAAGATCCTCGAGCTGGCCGAAGCTCTGGATACCTATATCCCTGAGCCAGAGCGTGACATCGATAAGCCATTCCTGCTGCCAATCGAAGACGTATTCTCAATCTCTGGTCGTGGTACTGTAGTAACCGGTCGTGTTGAGCGTGGTATCATCAACGTAGGTAACGAAGTTGAAATCGTGGGTATCCACGACACCACCAAGACCACCTGTACCGGTGTTGAAATGTTCCGCAAGCTGCTGGACGAAGGCCGTGCCGGTGAGAACGTAGGTGTTCTGCTGCGTGGTACCAAGCGTGATGAAGTAGAGCGTGGTCAAGTACTGGCCAAGCCTGGTTCAATCAACCCACACACTACTTTTGAATCAGAAGTATACGTTCTGTCAAAAGAAGAAGGTGGTCGTCACACTCCATTCTTCAAAGGCTACCGTCCACAGTTCTACTTCCGTACAACTGACGTGACCGGTACCATCGAACTGCCAGAAGGCGTAGAGATGGTAATGCCTGGTGACAACATCAAGATGGTTGTTACCTTGATCTGCCCAATCGCAATGGACGAAGGTCTGCGCTTCGCAATCCGTGAAGGCGGCCGTACCGTTGGTGCTGGTGTAGTAGCCAAGATCATCAAGTAATCTCGATTGCTTGAAAAAGGCGACCTCAGGGTCGCCTTTTTGTTTTGTGACAATTGGATAGCCTTACGCCCCCTGGCTAATCCATCTGCATTTTTGCCACTTCACAGCCTTGCGCCGCCGGTTGAATAAGAATACAATCTATGGCCGATTTTTAAGCCCTGAGCCTGTCGTTTCCGGCAATTCATGGCGAGTTCGGAAAATGGGGCAGATCCCGGTAACTATCGGGATTAGGGTGCCTGGCTCAGGCCGTATTGAGTAACGGAATTAACCGATGACAACTAATACTGAAAACCAGGGAAGTTCTCTGGATCTCGTTAAGTGGGGGGTGGCAATCCTGTTGCTGGCCGCTGCTGTAATTGGCAACCAAATGTACAGTGAGGCCAGCGTTGTAGTGCGGGCCCTGGCAGTAATTGTGGCATTTGCCATCGCAGCATTTGTTGCGTTGCAGACCGAAAAAGGCAAACAAGCCTTGGCTTTTGCCCGCGAGTCGCAGATTGAAGTGCGCAAAGTGATATGGCCGACCCGTAAAGAAGCCCTGACCACTACCTATATCGTATTGGCAGCAACAGGTGTTCTCGCGATCGTTCTGTGGGGCCTGGATGCGGTTCTGCTGAAAATAGTTAACTTGATTACCGGCGTATAGGCACCTCGAATGACTGAAGCTAAAGAAGCTAAGAAAAGATGGTATGTGGTTCAAGCATTCTCCGGCTACGAGGGCCGAGTGTGCAAGTCTTTGATTGAACACATCAAGATGCATGGTATGGAACAATACTTCGGCGAAGTCCTGGTTCCTACCGAAGAAGTCGTTGAAATGCGTGCCGGTCAGCGTCGCAAGAGTGAGCGCAAGTTCTTCCCTGGGTACGTGCTGGTACAGATGGAAATGAACGATGACTCCTGGCATCTGGTCAAGAGCATTCCACGCGTGATGGGCTTTATTGGCGGTACTTCTGATCGTCCCGCGCCCATCAGCGATAAAGAAGCCGAGGCTATTTTGCGCCGTTTGCAGGAAACCACGGATTCTCCAACCCATCGCGTTATGTTCGAACCCGGTGAAGTGGTTCGGGTTAACGACGGTCCCTTTGCCGATTTCAATGGCACTGTGGAAGAGGTCGATTATGACAAGAGCCGCGTTAAGGTGTCTGTGATGATCTTCGGCCGCTCAACCCCAGTCGAGCTGGACTTCAGCCAGATCGAGAAAGGTTGATTAATTAAAACGCAAAAATCCGTTTGGCAAGGGGTGTGGATTTCTATATAATCCGCACCCGTTGTTTTCGGGGAGCCCGTGGGCATGTTGCCTGCAGGCGTTTGAACCCAAACTGAGGAAATGTCAACATGGCAAAGAAAATTGAAGCTTATATCAAGCTGCAAGTAAAATCTGGCTCCGCTAACCCATCTCCACCAGTTGGTCCTGCTCTGGGTCAAAAAGGTGTGAACATCATGGAATTCTGTAAAGCGTTCAACGCCCGTACAGAGAAAATGGAAAAGGGCATGCCGATCCCAGTAGTGATCACTGTATACAGCGATCGCTCTTTCACTTTTGAAACCAAGACTCCACCAGCGTCTTTCATGCTGAAGCAGGCTGCAGGCCTGAAGTCAGGTTCAAGCCGTCCTAACACCCAGAAAGTGGGTACTATCAAGCGCAGCAAGCTTCAGGAAATCGCTGAAACCAAAGCTGTTGATATGACTGGTGCTGACATTGAAGCGATGACTCGCTCAATCGAAGGTACTGCACGTTCCATGGGCTTGGTAGTAGAGGACTAATAAAATGGCAAAACTGACTAAACGCATGCGCGTGATCCGCGAAAAAGTGGACGCTACCAAGAGCTACGAAATCAACGAAGCCGTTGCCCTGCTGAAAGAGCTGGCTACCGCCAAGTTCGTTGAGAGTGTTGACGTTGCCGTTAACCTGGGTGTTGACCCACGTAAATCTGACCAAAACGTCCGTGGCGCCACTGTGCTGCCACACGGTACCGGTCGTGACGTGCGTGTAGCCGTATTTACCCAAGGTGCCAACGCCGAAGCCGCCAAGGCTGCCGGTGCTGAACTGGTAGGTATGGAAGATCTGGCTGAGAAGGTTAAAGCCGGCGAAATGAACTTCGACGTAGTTATCGCTTCTCCTGATGCGATGCGCGTTGTAGGTATGCTGGGTCAAATCCTGGGTCCACGCGGCCTGATGCCAAACCCAAAAACCGGTACTGTAACTCCTAACGTTGCCGAAGCTGTTAAGAACGCCAAGGCCGGTCAGGTTCGTTACCGTAACGACAAGAACGGTATTATCCACACCACCATCGGTAAAGTGGACTTTACTCCCGTTCAACTGAAAGAAAACCTGGAAGCTCTGCTGTCTGCACTGAGGAAGGCCAAGCCTGCCGCAGCCAAAGGCCAGTACGTGAAGAAAGTCAGCATCTCCACCACTATGGGTGCAGGTGTTGCGGTAGACCAGAACAGTCTGGAAACTGCCAACTAATTTTACAAGGGTCGCGCATTAAACTATAATGCGCGCACTTTTGTGGGTTGAAGCCTGCTTTTTGGCAGGTTTCCATCCAAGACCGCAGGTGTTTTTCAAAAAACTTAATTTCCTGCGTAGATGGTGTCAGGCCCCAGATAGAATTCTTCTGCTGGATAATCTGCACCGTAAGTGGCTGAGTTAATAGCTCAGTAGGTAAATTCCGGGGGCGACCCCGGGTAGAATCCAGGAGTATAGCCAATGGCATTAAGACTCGAAGACAAAAAAGCGATTGTTGCTGAAGTCAACGAAGCTGCCAAAGGTGCACTGTCTGCAGTAGTAGCCGATTCTCGCGGTGTAACTGTAGGCGCCATGACCACTCTCCGTAAAAACGCCCGCGCTGCCGGTGTATACGTACGTGTAGTACGTAACACTCTGGCCCGTCGCGCCGTTGAAGGTACTGCTTTTGAGTGCCTCGGTGAAGTGTTCACTGGCCCAACTTTGATTGCTTTCTCTAACGAGCACCCAGGTGCCGCCGCACGTCTGTTGAAAGACTTCGCGAAAGAGCAAGCTAAATTCGAAGTTAAAGGTGCAGCTTTCGAAGGGAATTTCATCCCTGCAGCTGATATTGATCGTTTGGCAAAACTGCCAACTTACGAAGAAGCACTGGCACAGCTGATGATGACTATGAAGGAAGCATCTGCTGGCAAGTTCGTTCGTACACTGGCTGCACTGCGCGATCAAAAACAAGAAGCCGCTTAATTTCAAGCTGGCTGCTTAATCGAATTGAATTCAGAACATTAGGAAATTTTTGTTATGTCTATCACTAAAGACCAAATCCTCGAAGCCTTTGCAGCTATGTCTGTAATGGAAGTTGTTGAACTGATCGAAGCTATGGAAGAGAAGTTCGGTGTTTCTGCCGCTGCTGCCGTAGTTTCTGGTGGTGCTGCTGAAGCCGCTGTAGTTGAAGAGAAGACCGAGTTCGACGTAGTTATGACTGCCCACGGTGACAACAAAGTTGCTGTGATCAAGGCCGTTCGTGGTGCTACCGGTCTGGGTCTGAAAGAAGCCAAAGCTATGGCTGAATCTGCTCCAGTAGCCGTTAAAGAAGGTGTCTCTAAAGCAGAAGCTGAAGCTCTGGCCAAAGAACTGACCGAAGCCGGTGCTACTGTAGAGATCAAGTAAGCTATTATTTAGCTTGCAAACATTCGGGCTTGTCCCGGATGGAGGCTGGCGGTTTTTTAACCGTCGGCCTTTTTTGCGCTGTAAGCGTTGGCGATTTTTTTTCACCGTTTGTCGCCAAATTCTGCAGTCCCTAGCAGTGATTATTGGTTAGGTTCTTGCCTCAACGGTGATGGGCAAACGTGCTGAATTAACCCTTGTTGGTTCAGTCTTGGTCACATCTCGCAAGCAGAGGAAACCCATGGTTTACTCCTATTCTGAAAAGAAGCGTATTCGCAAAGACTTTGGTAAGCGTCCACAGGTGTTGGATATCCCTTACCTGCTGTCGATTCAGTTAGACTCTTTTAAGAAGTTCACCGATCAAGATCCCTCCGGTGAGCGTGGCCTTGAGGCCGCTTTCCGCAGCGTTTTTCCCATCAAGAGCTTTTCTGGTAATTCTGAGCTGCAATATGTCAGCTACAAGCTGGGTGAGCCCGTATTTGATGTGAAAGAGTGCCAGATCCGCGGCGTGACTTATTCTGCCCCCCTGCGCGTGAAACTGCGCATGGTGCTGTTTGATCGCGAAGCCGCCGCCGGCACAGTAAAAGACATTAAAGAACAAGAAGTCTACATGGGGGATATCCCTCTGATGACTGACAATGGTACCTTCGTTATCAACGGTACCGAGCGTGTTATCGTTTCTCAGCTCCACCGTTCTCCCGGTGTGTTCTTCGACCACGACCGTGGCAAGACTCACTCTTCCGGTAAGGTGCTGTATAACGCGCGTATCATTCCTTACCGCGGTTCCTGGTTGGATTTCGAATTCGACCCGAAAGATGCGCTGTTTGTGCGTATCGACCGTCGTCGTAAGCTGCCTGCGACCATCATCCTGCGTGCCCTGGAGTTCTCTACCCAGGAAATCCTGGATCTGTTCTTTGAGCGCGTAGAGTTCTCTATCAAGAAAGATTCACTGGTGATGGGTCTGGTTCCTGAGCGTCTGCGTGGCGAAACCGCCAGCTACGACATCAAGGATGCCGAAGGCACAGTTCTGGTTGAAAAGGGTCGTCGCGTTACTGCACGTCATATCCGTCAACTGGAAAAAACCAATACTACTGAACTGGAAGTACCGGTTGAGTACATTGTTGGCAAGATTGCCGCTCAGGATTATATCGATCCTGATACCGGTGAAGTATTGCTGTCTGCCAACTCTGAAATCCGTCTGGAAGATCTGGCCCAGCTGTCTCTGGCCGGCATCAAGAATATCGCGACCCTGTACATCAACGAACTGGATCACGGTGCCTACATTTCCGACACCCTGCGTATCGATTCTTCTACCAATCGCCTCGAGGCCCTGGTGGAAATCTATCGCATGATGCGTCCTGGCGAGCCGCCAACCAAGGATGCTGCCGAAGCCCTGTTCCAGAACCTGTTCTTCAGCGAAGAGCGTTATGACCTGTCCAAAGTAGGTCGTATGAAGTTCAACCGTCGTCTGGAGCTGCCCGATGACGAAGGTACCGGCGTACTGTCTAAAGAAGACATAGTTGCGGTGATGAAGAAAATCATCGAAATCCGCAACGGTTACGATGAAGTGGACGATATCGACCACCTGGGTAACCGCCGTATCCGTTCCGTTGGTGAAATGGCCGAGAACCAATTCCGCGTTGGTCTGGTACGTGTTGAGCGTGCCGTGCGTGAGCGTCTGTCTCTGGGCGATCTGAACGAACTGATGCCTCAAGATCTGATCAACGCCAAGCCAATCTCTGCGGCGGTGAAGGAGTTCTTCGGTTCTTCTCAGCTGTCTCAGTTTATGGATCAGAACAACCCGCTGTCAGAAGTGACCCACAAGCGTCGTATCTCCGCGCTTGGTCCCGGCGGTTTGACCCGTGAGCGTGCCGGCTTCGAAGTCCGTGACGTGCACCCAACTCACTACGGTCGTCTGTGTCCAATTGAGACCCCTGAAGGTCCAAACATTGGTCTGATCAACTCGCTGGCGACCTTCGCCCGTACCAACTCTTACGGTTTCTTGGAAACGCCATACCGTAAGGTGATCGACGGCGTGGTAACCGATGAAGTGGAATACTTGTCCGCCATCGAAGAAGGCCGTTATGTGGTTGCTCAGGCGAACATTGAACTGGACCACGAAGGTCGCATCCTGGAAGAGCAGGTTGCCTGTCGTCACAAAGGTGAATCTACCTTTATGCGCGCTTCCGATATCCAGTATATGGACGTATCGCCACAGCAGATCATCTCCGTGGCCGCTTCCTTGATTCCGTTCCTCGAGCACGACGACGCCAACCGCGCACTCATGGGCGCGAACATGCAACGTCAGGCCGTACCTACTCTGCGCTCAGACAAGCCGCTGGTAGGTACAGGTATTGAACGTGCCCTGGCTGTCGACTCAGGTGTGGTAGTGGCTGCCAAGCGTGGCGGTGTGATCGACTATGTCGACGCCAGCCGCATCGTGGTGAAAGTGAACGAAGACGAGCTGCGCCCAGGCGAAGCCGGTATCGACATCTACAACCTGACCAAGTACACCCGTTCGAACCAGAACACCTGTATCAACCAGCGTCCATGCTGCCAGGTAGGTGATCCGGTTGTACGTGGCGACGTATTGGCCGACGGTCCTTCTACCGACCTCGGTGATCTGGCCCTAGGTCAGAACATGCGCGTAGCCTTCATGCCTTGGAACGGTTACAACTTCGAAGACTCGATCCTGATCTCCGAGCGTGTGGTTCAGGATGACCGCTTTACCACCATCCACATTCAGGAACTGTCCTGTATCGCCCGTGATACCAAGCTGGGTAGCGAGGAAATCACCGCCGATATCCCCAACGTGGGTGAGTCTGCTCTGTCCAAGCTGGACGAGTCAGGCATCGTCTACATTGGTGCCGAAGTGAAGGGTGGCGACATTCTGGTTGGTAAGGTAACGCCCAAGGGTGAGACCCAACTGACTCCGGAAGAGAAGCTGCTGCGTGCCATCTTCGGTGAAAAAGCCTCCGACGTGAAAGACAGCTCGCTGCGTGTACCTAACTCAGTGAAAGGTACCATCATCGACGTTCAGGTATTTACCCGTGACGGCGTTGAGAAAGACAAGCGTGCCATCGAAATCGAAGAGATGCACATTGCTCAGGCCCGTAAGGACCTCTCCGAAGAGTTCAAGATCCTGGAAGAAGGTGTACTGGGCCGTGCCCGTAACCTGCTGCTGGGTGCCGGCTACACCGAAGCTCAACTGGCTGCCATTCCTCGTAAGGAAGTGCTGACCCAGGTGATCGACGATGAAGCCAAGCAAACCGAACTGGAACAGCTGGCCGAACAGCACGAAGAGCTGAAAGCCGACTTCGACAAGAAGTTCGAGCACAAGCGTCGCAAGATCACTCAGGGCGATGACCTGGCTCCAGGCGTGCTGAAGATCGTCAAAGTTTACCTGGCGGTTAAGCGCACCATCCAGCCTGGTGACAAGATGGCCGGTCGTCACGGTAACAAGGGTGTGATCTCCAAGATCTGTCCAATCGAAGACATGCCATACGATGAGCATGGTAACCCAGTGGATATCGTACTGAACCCACTCGGTGTACCTTCTCGTATGAACATTGGTCAGGTATTGGAAGTTCACCTGGGTGCCGCGGCCAAGGGTATCGGTAACCGCATCGCCGCCATGCTGGAAGAACAGCGTGAACTGGCCGAGCTGCGTGGTTACATCAAGCAAGCTTACGAGCTGGGCGAAGCTCAGCAGAAGGTGGATATCGACTCCTTCACCGATGATGAAGTCGTCCGCCTTGCCAAGCACCTGAAGGACGGTTTGCCAATCGCAACCCCAGCCTTCGACGGCGCGAAAGAGAAAGAGATCAAGCAAATGCTTGAACTCGCAGGTCTGCCAACTTCCGGCCAGCTGAAGCTGTTCGATGGTCGTACCGGCAACGAATTTGAGCGTGAAGTAACCGTAGGTTACATGTACATGCTCAAACTGAACCACTTGGTGGATGACAAGATGCACGCCCGTTCTACCGGTTCGTACAGCTTGGTTACCCAGCAGCCTCTGGGCGGTAAAGCCCAATTCGGTGGTCAGCGTTTCGGTGAGATGGAAGTGTGGGCCCTGGAAGCATACGGTGCTGCTTATACGCTCCAGGAAATGCTCACAGTTAAGTCTGATGACGTTAACGGTCGTACCCAGATGTACAAGAACATCGTTGACGGCAACCATCAGATGCAGCCTGGTATGCCTGAGTCCTTCAACGTATTGCTGAAGGAGATCCGTTCTCTCGGTATCAATATCGAGTTGGATCAAGAGTAAGACGCCGCCGCAGGCGCGTTTGGCAACTGAAATGGTGCCCGGCTCCCGGGCGGGGCACCTGGTTTAACTCCTTCAGGAGAGAAACGTGAAAGACTTATTAAAGTTTCTGAAACAGCAAAGCAAGACTGAAGAATTTAACGGCATCAAGATTGGTCTGGCCTCGCCCGACCTGATCCGTTCTTGGTCATTCGGCGAAGTAAAGAAGCCAGAAACCATTAACTACCGTACCTTCAAGCCTGAGCGCGAAGGTCTGTTCTGCGCCCGTATCTTTGGCCCCGTCAAGGATTACGAGTGTTTGTGCGGTAAGTACAAGCGTCTCAAGCACCGCGGTGTGATCTGTGAGAAGTGTGGTGTTGAAGTTACCCAGACCAAGGTACGTCGTGAGCGTATGGGTCACATTGAACTGGCCAGCCCAGTTGCCCACATCTGGTTCTTGAAATCACTGCCGTCCCGTATCGGTCTGATGCTGGATATGACCCTGCGTGATATCGAGCGCGTGCTGTATTTCGAATCTTTCGTGGTAATCGAGCCTGGCATGACCAGCCTCGAGCGCGGTCAGATGCTGACCGAAGAAACCTACCTCGACGCCCTCGAAGAGTACGGCGATGAGTTCGAAGCCAAAATGGGTGCCGAAGCGGTTCTGGAACTGCTGCGTGCCATCGATCTGGCCAAAGAAATCGAGCAGATGCGCGAAGAGCTGCCATCTATCAACTCCGAGACCCGTCGCAAGAAAGTGACCAAGCGTCTGAAGCTGATGGAAGCCTTCTACACCTCCGGCAACAAGCCTGAGTGGATGATCCTGAAAGTGCTGCCTGTGCTGCCACCGGACCTGCGTCCTCTGGTACCGCTGGACGGTGGCCGCTTCGCGACTTCAGATCTGAACGATCTGTATCGCCGCGTGATCAACCGTAACAACCGTCTGAAGCGTCTGCTGGATCTGGCTGCGCCGGATATCATAGTGCGCAACGAAAAGCGTATGCTGCAGGAATCTGTGGATGCGCTGCTGGATAACGGTCGTCGTGGCCGTGCCATTACCGGTTCCAACAAGCGTCCTCTGAAGTCCCTGGCCGACATGATCAAGGGTAAGCAAGGTCGTTTCCGTCAGAACCTGCTCGGTAAGCGTGTTGACTACTCAGGCCGTTCGGTAATTACCGTAGGTCCTACCCTGCGTCTGCATCAGTGCGGTCTGCCAAAGAAAATGGCACTGGAACTGTTCAAACCCTTCATCTATGGCAAGCTGGAAGGTCGTGGCCTGGCCACCACCATCAAAGCCGCCAAGAAGATGGTCGAGCGCGAAGTTGCCGAGGTTTGGGACGTACTGGATGAAGTGATCCGCGAACATCCCGTGATGCTCAACCGTGCACCAACACTGCACCGTTTGGGTATTCAGGCGTTCGAACCCGTACTGATCGAAGGTAAGGCAATCCAACTGCACCCACTGGTGTGTGCGGCATACAACGCCGACTTCGACGGCGACCAGATGGCGGTGCACGTACCCCTGACCCTGGAAGCTCAGTTGGAAGCCCGTGCGCTGATGATGTCTACCAACAACATCCTGTCGCCCGCCAACGGTGAGCCAATCATCGTTCCTTCTCAGGACGTGGTATTGGGTCTGTACTACACCAGCCGTGAGCGTGTAAACGGTCGCGGTGAAGGCATGGCCTTCGAATCTGTTGCCGAAGCCGAGAAAGCTTACCGCACTGGCGCTGCCGAACTGCATGCCCGTGTGAAAGTACGTATCACTGAAACCCAAATCGGTGACAACGGCGAGCGTACCCAGGTGCGTCGTATCGTCGACACCACAGTGGGCCGTGCACTGCTGTCACAAATCCTGCCTGCCGGTCTGTCATTCGACCTGGTGAACCAGGATATGGGCAAGAAGCAGATCTCCAAGCTGCTGAACACCTGTTACCGTCAGCTGGGTCTGAAAGATACCGTTATCTTCGCCGACCAACTGATGTACACCGGTTTCCATTTCGCCACCATCTCCGGTGCCTCTGTGGGTATCAACGACATGGTGATCCCGGATGAGAAGTACACCCTGGTGGCCGAGGCCGAAGCCGAAGTACTGGAAATCCAGGAACAGTTCCAGTCTGGTCTGGTAACTGCCGGTGAGCGCTACAACAAGGTGATCGACATCTGGGCAAGCGCCAACGAAAAAGTGTCCAAGGCGATGATGGAAAACCTGTCTACCGAGACAGTCATCAACCGTCAGGGTGAAGAAGAGAAGCAGAAGTCGTTCAACAGCATCTATATGATGGCCGACTCAGGCGCTCGTGGTAGTGCTGCCCAGATCCGTCAGCTGGCGGGTATGCGTGGTCTGATGGCCAAGCCAGACGGCTCCATCATCGAAACGCCCATCGTGGCGAACTTCCGCGAAGGTCTGAACGTACTGCAGTACTTTATTTCTACCCACGGTGCCCGTAAGGGTCTGGCGGATACGGCACTGAAGACAGCGAACTCAGGTTACCTGACTCGTCGTCTGGTGGACGTGGCCCAGGATTTGGTGGTTATTGAGGAAGACTGTGGCACCTTCGAAGGTTTGACCATGAAGCCGCTCATTGAAGGTGGTGATGTGGTTGAGCCGCTGCGTGAGCGCGTGCTGGGCCGTGTGGTTGCCGAAGACGTGTTCTTCCCTGGCACCGAAGACGTGCTGGCACCTCGTAACACCCTGCTGGACGAAGCCTGGTGTGACAAGCTTGAGCAGCACAGTGTTGACGAAGTAATAGTGCGCTCCGTAATCACCTGTGACACCGATTTCGGTGTGTGTGCAGCCTGTTACGGCCGTGACCTGGCCCGTGGTCACCTGATTAACCACGGTGAGGCCATTGGTGTGGTCGCTGCCCAGTCAATCGGTGAACCCGGTACACAGCTGACGATGCGTACCTTCCACATCGGTGGTGCGGCATCCAGGGCTTCTGCAGAAAACAGCGTACAGGTGAAGAACGCCGGTACCCTGAAGCTGCACAACGCCAAGCATGTTACCAACAGCGACGGCAAGCTGGTGATCGTGTCCCGTTCTTCCGAACTGGCAATCATCGATGAGCTGGGTCGTGAGAAAGAGCGTTACAAGGTACCTTACGGTACCGTGTTGGATAAGCTGGAAGAGTCTGCTGTTGAAGCCGGCGAAACCATCGCAAACTGGGATCCGCACACTCACCCAATCATCACCGAAGTGGCCGGTAACATTAAGTTCGTAGACATGATCGATGGCGTGACCATGACCCGTCAAACCGACGAGCTCACAGGTCTGTCTTCCATCGTGGTACTGGACGTGGGTCAACGTACCTCCGCCGGTAAAGAACTGCGTCCGATGATCCGTCTGGTGGACGACAACGGCAATGACCTGATGATCCCAGGCACCGACGTTCCTGCGCAGTACTTCCTGCCCGGCAACGCGATTGTGAACCTGGATGACAACGCTAAGATCAGCGTGGGTGACGCTCTGGCCCGTATTCCACAGGAATCGTCCAAGACCCGCGACATCACCGGTGGTCTGCCACGGGTTGCTGACCTCTTTGAAGCGCGTAAGCCGAAAGAGCCTGCAATCCTGGCCGAAATCAGCGGTACCATCTCCTTCGGTAAAGAGACCAAGGGCAAGCGCCGTCTGGTCATTACCCCGAACGACGGTGGTGATGCCTACGAGGAAATGATTCCAAAGTGGCGTAACCTGAACGTGTTCGAAGGTGAAAAGGTTGAGCGTGGTGAAGTGATTGCCGACGGTCCGGAAGCGGCCCATGACATTCTGCGTCTGCGTGGTATCCACAGTGTGGCCAACTACATAGTCAACGAAGTTCAGGACGTTTACCGTCTGCAGGGTGTGAAGATCAACGATAAGCATATCGAAGTGATCATCCGCCAGATGCTGCGTAAGTGCATCATCACTGAAGCCGGTGATTCCGAGTTCCTCGAAGGTGAGCAGCTGGAAGTGTCCCGCGTCAAGATCGTTAACCGCGAACTGGAAGCTCAGGGCAAGCGTCCGGCCAAGTTCGAGCGCGATCTGCTGGGTATCACCAAGGCGTCTCTGGCGACCGAGTCCTTCATCTCTGCGGCCTCGTTCCAGGAGACCACTCGCGTTCTGACCGAAGCAGCAGTTGGCGGCAAGTCCGACAATCTGCGTGGTCTGAAAGAGAACGTGATCGTGGGTCGTCTGATCCCGGCCGGTACCGGTTATGCCTACCACAAGAACCGCAACCAGGCGCGTGCCAAGGGCGAGGTGGTTGAGGCGCAAACCGTGAGTGCCAGCGAAGCCGAGCAAAACCTGGCTGATCTGCTGAATCTGGCAGGCAGCCAAGAGTAATCTGGCGTCCATAATGAAAAAGGCGTCGCGAGACGCCTTTTTTTTCGCCATTTGACCACAAAGGTTGGCTATTTCTTGACAGTCTGCCCCGACCTTTCTACAATTTCGCGTCCCACTACTGTGGGATAGATTTTTCACACCTTATTGTTGAGTTAGATTCAACTGATTTGGAGCTATACATGGCAACTGTAAACCAGTTGGTACGTAAGCCACGTGCGCCGAAAGTCGACAAGACTAACGTGCCTGCGTTGAATGCGTGCCCACAGAAGCGTGGTGTTTGTACTCGCGTGTACACCACTACCCCTAAAAAACCAAACTCTGCACTGCGTAAAGTAGCGCGTGTGCGTCTGACCAACGGTTTCGAAGTGACTTCGTACATCGGCGGTGAAGGCCACAACCTGCAAGAGCACAGCGTGATCCTGATCCGTGGCGGTCGTGTTAAAGACCTTCCCGGTGTTCGCTATCACACTGTTCGTGGTGCCCTGGACTGCGCCGGCGTTAGCGCCCGTCGTCAAGGCCGCTCTAAGTACGGTGCTAAGCGTCCTAAGTCTTAATGGCATCCCGTTAAGTAAGGCCAAGCTAAATTAATCGATTCCGGTTTTGGAAATCCCTGAAGCATACGGAGAAAAGTTATGCCAAGACGTCGCGTAGTAGGACAACGTAAGATCCTACCTGATCCAAAGTTTCACAGTGAGTTGCTGGCTAAGTTCATCAACGTCATTATGCAGGATGGCAAAAAGTCAACTGCTGAAAAAATTATCTACAAAGCACTGGATGTGGTTGCCGAGAAGAAAGGCGCTGATCATCTGGTGATCCTGGAAGCTGCTCTGGACAACGTTCGCCCATCCGTGGAAGTTAAGTCTCGCCGCGTGGGTGGTTCTACCTATCAGGTTCCATGTGAAGTTCGTCCAGTCCGTCGTAATGCCCTGGCAATGCGTTGGTTGGTTGAAGCTGCTCGTAAGCGTGGTGAAAAATCTATGGCTCTGCGTCTGGCCGGCGAAATGCTGGATGCATCCGAAAACAAAGGCACTGCCGTTAAGAAGCGCGAAGACGTGCATCGTATGGCAGAAGCGAACAAAGCGTTCGCACATTACCGCTGGTAATAAAATGGCGCGGGCAGCCTTGGTTGTCCGCGCCTTAATGGATATTGCCGGAAGCTTTTTCCGGTTTAGAGGGTTAAATCGTGGCTCGTACAACTCCTATTGAGCGTTACCGTAACATCGGTATTTGTGCTCATGTTGACGCAGGTAAAACCACAACTACTGAGCGTGTTCTGTTTTACACTGGTCTGTCTCATAAAATCGGTGAAGTGCATGACGGTGCTGCGACGACAGATTGGATGGTACAGGAGCAAGAGCGTGGTATTACCATTACCTCTGCTGCGGTAACCACCTTCTGGCGCGGTATGGACGCCCAGTTTACCGAACACCGCATCAACATCATCGACACCCCCGGACACGTTGACTTCACCATTGAAGTAGAACGTTCTCTGCGCGTGCTCGACGGTGCTGTGGTAGTGTTCTGTGGCGCATCCGGCGTAGAACCACAATCTGAAACCGTATGGCGTCAAGCTGACAAGTACGGTGTACCTCGCATGGTATTCGTTAACAAAATGGATCGCGCCGGTGCCGATTTCGATCGCGTGTGCAAACAGATCCGTAACCGTTTGGGCGCAACCTGCGTGCCTATTCAGCTCAATATTGGTGCTGAAGACGAATTCAAAGGTGTTATCGACCTTATCAAGATGAAGGCCATCAACTGGAACGAAGCGGACCAGGGGATGACGTTCAACTACGAAGATATTCCTGCCCATCTTGTTGATAAAGCCAACGAGATGCGTGAATACCTGGTGGAAAGTGCCGCCGAAGCCTCTGAGGAGTTGATGGAAAAGTACCTGGAAACAGGTGAACTGTCCGAAACCGAAATCAAGGCCGCGCTGCGCCAACGTACCATCAACAATGAAATTGTACTCGCCACCTGTGGCAGCGCCTTTAAGAATAAGGGCGTGCAGGCGGTGCTGGACGCCGTTGTCGAATACCTGCCGGCGCCAATAGACGTGCCTGCAATCAAGGGTATTGATGACGATGAGAAGGAAGTAGAACGTCATGCTGACGACAATGCTCCTTTCTCAGCGCTGGCATTCAAGATAGCCACTGACCCCTTCGTGGGTTCGCTGACCTTTATCCGGGTGTATTCCGGGGTACTGGAGTCGGGTGCGGCCGTGTACAACTCAGTGAAGCAAAAGCGCGAACGTATTGGCCGTATCGTCCAGATGCATGCCAACGACCGTACCGAACTGAAGGAAGTTCGTGCCGGTGATATCGCCGCTGCCATTGGTCTCAAGGATGTCACTACGGGCGATACCCTGTGTGATATTGACCACAAGGTTATCCTTGAGCGTATGGAATTCCCTGAGCCGGTGATCACTATCGCCGTGGAGCCTCGCTCCAAGGCCGACCAGGACAAAATGGGTATCGCACTGCAAAAATTGGCAGCCGAAGATCCATCTTTCCGGGTTGAAACCGATGCTGAATCAGGACAAACCCTGATTTCAGGCATGGGTGAGCTACACTTGGACATTATTGTTGATCGCATGCGTCGCGAGTTCAGCGTCGAGTGCAACGTGGGTAAACCCCAGGTGGCTTACCGTGAGACTATCCGCAGCAGTGTGGAAGCCGAAGGTAAGTTCGTCCGTCAATCCGGTGGTCGCGGTCAATTCGGTCATGTATGGCTGAAGATAGAACCACAGGAAGAGGGCGCAGGCTACGAATTCGTCAACGCCATCGTGGGTGGTGTTATTCCCAAGGAATACATCCCTGCCGTTGACAAAGGTATCCAAGAGCAGATGAAGAACGGCGTGCTCGCCGGCTTCCCTGTGTTGGACGTGAAGGTCACTCTGTTCGACGGTTCATATCATGATGTGGACTCGAATGAGATGGCGTTCAAAGTTGCAGGTTCGATGGGCTTCAAGAAGGGCGCGCTGCAAGCTAGCCCGGTGTTGCTCGAGCCTTGCATGAAGGTGGAGGTTACCACTCCGGAAGACTATATGGGTGACGTAGTAGGGGATCTGAACCGTCGTCGTGGTCTTATCGAGGGTATGGATGATGGCGTCGCTGGCGTCAAGATTGTCCATGCTGTGGTACCTTTGTCCGAAATGTTTGGTTATGCGACTGATTTGCGCTCAGCAACTCAGGGTCGTGCTTCTTACTCCATGGAGTTCTTGAAGTACGCCGACGCGCCGCAAAACATTGCAAAGGCAGTTATTGAATCCCGCAGCTGATGTTCGGCAAAGGGTCTAACTGTTACTTAAATTGATATTGTCCGCCAGAGGCGGATGTTTCTGAAAAGAAAGGAATATATCGTGGCTAAAGCTAAATTCGAACGTTCCAAGCCCCACGTAAACGTGGGCACCATCGGTCACGTTGACCATGGTAAAACCACTCTGACTGCTGCTATCTCTCACGTACTGTCTAAGCACTACGGCGGTGAGGCGAAGGACTTTTCTCAAATCGACAACGCTCCAGAAGAGCGTGAGCGCGGTATTACCATCAATACCTCTCACATCGAATACGATACTCCTTCTCGCCACTATGCCCACGTAGACTGCCCAGGCCACGCTGACTATGTTAAAAACATGATCACCGGTGCTGCCCAGATGGACGGCGCAATCCTGGTAGTAGCTGCGACCGACGGTCCAATGCCACAAACTCGTGAGCACATCCTGCTGTCTCGTCAGGTAGGCGTACCTTTCATCATCGTGTTCATGAACAAGTGTGACATGGTAGATGACGAAGAGCTGCTGGAACTGGTAGAGATGGAAGTTCGTGAACTGCTGTCTGAATACGACTTCCCAGGTGATGACCTGCCAGTAATCCAAGGTTCTGCTCTGAAGGCCCTGGAAGGCGACGCTGCTTGGGAAGGTAAGATCCTCGAGCTGGCCGAAGCTCTGGACACCTACATCCCTGAGCCAGAGCGTGACATCGATAAGCCATTCCTGCTGCCAATCGAAGACGTATTCTCAATCTCTGGTCGTGGTACTGTAGTAACCGGTCGTGTTGAGCGTGGTATCATCAACGTAGGTAACGAAGTTGAAATCGTGGGTATCCACGACACCACCAAGACCACCTGTACCGGTGTTGAAATGTTCCGCAAGCTGCTGGACGAAGGCCGTGCCGGTGAGAACGTAGGTGTTCTGCTGCGTGGTACCAAGCGTGATGAAGTAGAGCGTGGTCAAGTACTGGCCAAGCCTGGTTCAATCAACCCACACACTACTTTTGAATCAGAAGTATACGTTCTGTCAAAAGAAGAAGGTGGTCGTCACACTCCATTCTTCAAAGGCTACCGTCCACAGTTCTACTTCCGTACAACTGACGTGACCGGTACCATCGAACTGCCAGAAGGCGTAGAGATGGTAATGCCTGGTGACAACATCAAGATGGTTGTTACCCTGATCTGCCCAATCGCAATGGACGAAGGTCTGCGCTTCGCAATCCGTGAAGGCGGCCGTACCGTTGGCGCTGGTGTAGTAGCCAAGATCATCGCTTAATTGCGGTAATTGGTAGAAAAGGCGACCTCAGGGTCGCCTTTTTGTTTTTATATAGACAGCAAAGCCTGTGTATAAAAAGCTGGTAATTTGTGTAGAAGGCCGTATAATTTCGCGCTAATTGCATTTCGGCAGATTTGTTGCCGATGAATTGCACAGCTAACTTGATATTGCTGACGGGGCATGTATAATAGTCGCCTCGTCAACTCAGGTTGGCGATATTTAGCGGGCCAAATAGTTCTACTGAGGCCGCTACAACAGCGACTCCGATTGGGAGTCGAACGGTTAAATCATCTCGCTCTGCCTTTCCCGATTGGGGAGATGGCTAGAGGGTGATTTTTTATGTGTCCATTTTAGGAGCTCTGGTCAATGCAGAACCAAAGAATCCGTATCCGCTTGAAAGGATTTGATCATCGTTTGATTGATCAGTCAACTGCGGAAATCGTTGAAACTGCTAAACGCACTGGTGCCCAGGTTCGTGGTCCTATTCCACTGCCTACGCGCAAAGAGCGTTATACCGTTTTGATCTCTCCGCACGTTAATAAAGATGCTCGTGACCAATACGAATTGCGTACTCACAAGCGTCTGGTTGACATCGTTGAGCCAACTGAAAAGACCGTTGACGCCCTGATGCGTCTCGATCTGGCCGCTGGCGTCGATGTACAGATTAGCTTGGGTTAATTGAGATCCTTAGAAGAGGTTTGAGAGATGGCTATCGGTCTTATTGGTCGTAAAGTGGGTATGACCCGCATCTTCACCGAAGATGGCGTGTCTATCCCTGTTACTGTAATTGAAGTGGAAGCCAACCGCGTTACCCAGGTTAAGACCCTGGAAACTGACGGTTACCGTGCCCTTCAAGTTACAACTGGTGCCAAAAAAGCCAATCGCATCACTAAACCAGAAGCAGGTCACTTTGCCAAGGCGGGCGTTGAAGCCGGCCGTGGTTTGTGGGAAATGCGTCTGGCAGACGGTGAAGGCGAAGGCATTGAAGTTGGTGCTGAGCTGAAAGTTGAAATCTTCGCTGACGTAGCGAAAGTAGACGTTACCGGTCAATCCAAGGGTAAAGGCTTCCAGGGCGGTGTTAAGCGCTGGAACTTCCGTACTCAGGATATGACTCACGGTAACTCTTTGTCGCACCGCGCTAACGGTTCTATCGGTCAGAACCAGACGCCAGGTCGCGTATTCAAAGGCAAGAAAATGTCAGGCCACATGGGTGCCGAGCGTGTTACCACTCAAAATCTGGACGTTGTACGTGTAGATGTTGAGCGTAACCTGCTGCTGGTTAAAGGCGCTGTTCCAGGCGCTACCAATGGCGACCTGATCATCAAGCCTGCCGTTAAAGCTTAAGGTCTGAGGAGATAGTAATGGAATTGGTATTGAAAGACGCGCAAAGCGCTCTTGAAGTTTCCGAAACTACCTTCGGCCGTGACTTTAACGAAGCACTGGTTCATCAGGTAGTTGTAGCTTACGCTGCAAACGCGCGTCAGGGCACTCGTGCTCAGAAAACCCGCGCAGAAGTAACTGGCTCTGGTAAAAAGCCATGGCGCCAGAAAGGTACTGGCCGCGCTCGTGCCGGTGGTATCAAGGGCCCAATCTGGCGTGGCGGTGGCGTGACTTTCGCTGCTAAAACCCAAGATCACAGCCAAAAAGTGAACAAGAAGATGTACCGCGGTGCTCTGAAGAGCATCCTGTCTGAGCTGGTACGTCAAGAGCGTCTGGTAGTTGTTGAACAGTTCGCTGTTGAAGCTCCAAAGACCAAAGAGCTGAAAGCCAAGCTGAAGGCCATGGATCTGGAAGACGTGCTGATCGTGACTGCAGAAGTTGACGAGAACCTGTTCCTGGCTGCCCGCAACCTGTACAAGGTTGACGTTCGTGACGTTGCAGGCCTGGATCCAGTAAGCCTGATCGCGTTCAACAAGGTCCTGGTAACTGCTGATGCTGTGAAGCAAATCGAGGAGATGCTGGCATGATCCGCGAAGAGCGTTTACTGAAAGTTATTCTGGCTCCACACATCTCTGAAAAGAGCACTGTGGTTGCTGAGAAGAACAACACTGTGGTTTTCCGCGTAGCTATCGATGCGACCAAAGCTGAGATCAAAGCTGCTGTTGAGAAACTGTTTGAAGTTGAAGTTGATGGCGTTCGCACGCTGGTTAACAAAGGCAAGACTAAGCGTACTGGTGCTCGTATGGGCCGCCGTAGCGATTGGAAAAAGGCCTATGTGACTCTGGCTGCCGGTGCTGACATCGATTTCGTCGGCGCTGAAGCGTAAGGAGATTACTCATGGCAATTGTAAAGTGTAAGCCAACCTCTCCAGGTCGTCGTGGCGTTGTTAAGATTGTTAACAGCGATCTGCACAAGGGTAAACCTTTTGCTGGCCTGCTGGCGAAGAAGTCTAAGTCCGGTGGTCGTAACAACACCGGTCGTATCACTGTCCGTCACGTCGGCGGTGGTCACAAGCAACATTACCGTCTGGTCGATTTCAAGCGTGACAAAGATGGTATCCCAGCGAAAATCGAACGTCTGGAATACGATCCTAACCGTACCGCTCACATCGCTCTGGTTCTGTACGCAGACGGCGAGCGTCGTTACATCCTGGCTGCCAAAGGTATGCAGGCTGGCGACAAGATCGTTTCTGGCGTCGATGCCGACATCAAGACCGGTAACGCTATGCCGCTGCGCAACATCCCTGTGGGTTCTGTTGTTCACGCAGTGGAAATGAAGCCTGGCAAAGGTGCTCAGATTGCACGTTCAGCCGGTGCCTATGTACAAGTAGTAGCTCGTGATGGTGCCTACGCTACTCTGCGTCTTCGCTCAGGCGAAATGCGCAAAGTGCCAGTAGATTGCCGCGCGACCTTAGGTGAAGTCGGTAATGCCGAGCACATGCTGCGCCAGTTGGGCAAAGCAGGTGCTAAGCGCTGGAGAGGCGTGCGCCCAACAGTTCGCGGTGTTGCAATGAACCCTGTTGATCACCCACACGGTGGTGGTGAAGGCCGTACTTCTGGTGGCCGTCACCCAGTAACTCCATGGGGCGTTCCAACTAAGGGTTATAAGACTCGTAGCAACAAGCGCACTGACAAGTACATCGTACGTCGTCGTAATAAGTAATAAGAGGATTCGCCATGCCACGTTCTCTCAAGAAAGGTCCATTCATTGACCTGCACTTGCTGAAGAAGGTAGAGAAAGCGGTGGAAGCGGGTGACAAAAAGCCTATCAAGACTTGGTCACGCCGCTCAATGATCATCCCACAAATGATTGGGTTGACCATCGCTGTCCATAATGGTCGTCAGCACGTTCCTGTTTTCGTAACTGACGAAATGATCGGCCACAAACTTGGTGAATTCTCACCAACTCGCACTTATCGCGGCCATGCTGCTGATAAGAAAGCGAAGAAGCGTTAATACGGGAGGAATAAGATGGAAGTTTTAGCTAAACATCGTTTTGCCCGTACGTCGCCTCAAAAGGCTCGTCTGGTTGCTGATCAGATCCGCGGTCTGCCTGTTTCCAAGGCCCTCGAGATCCTGACTTTCAGCCCCAAGAAAGCCGCCGTACTGGTTAAGAAAGTAGTTGACTCTGCTATTGCCAACGCCGAGCACAATGAAGGCGCTGACATTGATGAGCTGAAAATTGCCAAGGTTTTCGTTGACGAAGGCCCAACAATGAAGCGCATCATGCCACGTGCCAAGGGTCGTGCTGATCGTATCATGAAGCGTACCAGCCACATCACTGTGGTTGTATCAGATCGCTAGGAGAGAGCAATGGGACAGAAAGTACATCCTAATGGTATCCGTCTGGGTATCACCAAGCCTTGGATCTCTACCTGGTACGCCGATAAAGCAGATTATGCAAATAACCTGCACAGCGACTGGGAAGTGCGTAAGTTTCTGGAAAAGAAACTGGAAGCCGCATCAGTATCTAAGATTGTTATTGAACGCCCAGCGAAAAGCATCCGCGTTACCATCCACACTGCCCGTCCAGGCGTTGTGATCGGTAAAAAGGGTGAAGATGTTGAAGTATTGCGCGCTGAAGTTGCCAAAATTGCTGGCACTCCTGCCCAAATTAACATCGCTGAGATCCGCAAGCCTGAACTGGACGCCAAGCTGGTTGCCGATTCTATCGCTCAGCAGCTCGAGCGTCGTGTAATGTTCCGTCGCGCCATGAAGCGTGCGGTACAAAACGCAATGCGTATCGGTGCCCAAGGTATCAAAGTTGAAGTTAGTGGCCGTCTTGGCGGCGCTGAGATTGCGCGTACCGAGTGGTACCGTGAAGGCCGTGTGCCTTTGCACACTCTGCGTGCTGACATCGACTATTCTACTTCTGAAAGCCACACCACCTACGGTGTGATTGGCATTAAAGTTTGGATCTTCAAAGGTGAAGTTCTGGACGGTATGCTGCCTCAGGTAGAAGAGCCGAAACAGCAGCAACCCAAGCGCAAGCCTCGTGGTAAATAGGAGAGCCGGCAATGCTGCAACCTAAACGTATGAAGTTTCGCAAGATGTTCAAAGGCCGCAACCGCGGTCTGGCGAGCGGTACCGAAGTTAGCTTTGGTACTTTCGGTCTGAAAGCAGTTGGCCGCGGCCGTTTGACTGCCCGCCAGATCGAGTCTGCACGTCGTGCCATGACACGTCACGTTAAGCGTCAAGGTCAAATCTGGATCCGGGTTTTCCCTGACAAGCCAATTACCTCTAAGCCTCTTGAAGTGCGTATGGGTAAAGGTAAAGGTAACGTTGAATACTGGGTATGCCAGATTCAACCTGGTAAGGTACTCTACGAAATGAATGGCGTTTCAGAAGAGCTGGCTCGCGAAGCTTTCGCACTGGCCGCTGCCAAACTGCCAATCAAGACTACCTTCGTAACTAAGACGGTGATGTAATGAAAGCGAGCGAACTGAGAGAAAAGAGCGTTGAAGAACTGAACGCTGAATTACTTGGTCTGCTGCGTGAGCAGTTCAACCTGCGTATGCAACACGCCACTGGCCAGCTGGCCCAAACTCACCAGCTGAAGCAAGTGCGCCGTAATATTGCGCGTGTTAAGACCATTATTACTTCTAAGGCGGGTGCATAATGTCTGACAAAATCCGTACTTTGCAGGGTCGCGTAACCAGCAACAAAATGGACAAGTCCATCACTGTTGCCGTTGAGCGTCAGGTGAAACACCCTATCTATGGTAAGTACATCAAGCGTACTACCAAGATCCATGCACACGACGAAATGAATCAGTGCAACGAAGGCGATGTAGTCACTATCCGTGAATGCCGTCCTTTGTCCAAGACCAAGTCCTGGACCCTGGTTGAAGTAGTTTCCAAGGCCTAATCAGCCTGGATTGAGTAAACGGCCCCGAAAACCGGGGCCGTTTGTTTTTTAGCACTATCCATTCCCTTTTTATGGTGTTATACTTGCGCGCCATTTTTGTCCGTTTCTGGACCGAAATTGGTGAGTAAATACCCCATAGTGGGGGATTGTGTGGTAACGATAGCGGAGCACTTAAAATGATCCAAATGCAATCGACTCTGGACGTCGCATGTAACAGTGGCGCTCGCAGAGTTCAGTGTATTAAGGTCTTGGGTGGCTCTCATCGTCGTTATGCCGGTATCGGCGACATCATCAAGGTTTCTGTTAAAGAAGCTATTCCTCGCGCTAAAGCGAAGAAAGGTGATGTGTATAACGCGGTGGTAGTCCGTACTAAGAAAGGCGTACGTCGTCCAGACGGTTCTGTCATTCGCTTCGATCGGAATGCGGCTGTTCTTCTGAACAACAACCTGCAGCCGATTGGTACTCGTATCTTTGGACCTGTGACCCGTGAACTGCGTAATGAGCAATTCATGAAAATCGTGTCGCTGGCACCAGAAGTACTGTAAGGAGCTTCAAAATGGCAGCAAAAATCCGTCGTGAAGACGAAGTAATCGTACTGACCGGTAAAGACAAAGGTAAACGCGGTAAAGTTACCCGTGTACTGGAGACCGGGAAAGTCGTTGTTGAGGGCATCAATCTCGTCAAGAAGCACCAGAAGCCTAACCCACAACTGGGTGTGACTGGTGGTGTTGTTGAGAAAGAAGCACCGATTCAAGTATCAAATGTAGCGATCTTTAACCCTGTCACTGGCAAGGCGGATCGTGTTGGTTTCCGATTTGAAGACGGCAAGAAAGTGCGTTTCTTCAAATCGAACAGTGAACTCGTTAAGTAACTGGAGTAAACGATGGCGAAACTGCATGATAAATACAAAGAGACTGTTGTCGCTGAACTGACTAAAAAGTTCGGTTATACCAGTGTCATGCAAGTCCCTCGGATTGAGAAAATCACCCTGAATATGGGTGTTGGCGAAGCTGTTGCAGACAAGAAAATCATGGAAAATGCTGTCCGTGATATGACTGCTATTGCCGGCCAGAAGCCAGTAGTGACTGTAGCTCGTAAGTCAGTTGCTGGTTTTAAAATCCGTGAAGGCTACCCTATTGGCTGTAAAGTGACCCTGCGCGGTGAGCGCATGTGGGAATTCTTTGAGCGTTTGGTTGACATCGCAATCCCTCGTATCCGTGACTTCCGTGGTCTGAGCGCTAAGTCGTTCGACGGCCGTGGTAACTACGCTATGGGCGTGCGTGAGCAGATCATCTTCCCAGAAATCGATTACGATAAAATCGATAAAGTTCGCGGTATGGATATTGTTATCACTACCTCTGCGAACACTGACGAAGAAGGTCGTGCTTTGTTAGACGCTTTTAACTTCCCATTCAAGAAATAAGGGGTAGCGTAATGGCAAAAACTTCAATGAAAGCACGTGAAGCAAAGCGTGCAGTTCTCGTGGCCAAGTATGCTGAAAAGCGTGCCGCTCTGAAAGCTATCATCAACAGCCCAGAGTCTACTGACGAAGCGCGTTGGGATGCAGTTCTGAAGCTGCAAGCTCTACCACGTGATTCAAGCGCGTCGCGTCAACGCAACCGCTGTAATCAAACTGGTCGCCCACATGGCTTCCTGCGCAAGTTCGGCCTGAGCCGTATCAAACTGCGTGAAGCAACCATGCGTGGTGAAGTTCCTGGTCTGCGTAAGGCCAGCTGGTAAGCACTTGTCACGGAGTAAGCTAATATGAGCATGCAAGATCCTATTGCGGATATGTTGACCCGTATCCGTAACGGCCAAGCTGCTAACAAAGTATCTGTGAAGATGCCATCTGCTAAGCTGAAAGTCGCTATTGCGAAGCTGCTGAAAGAAGAAGGTTACATCACTGACTACGCCGTAGCAGAAGAAGCCAATAAGGCTGAACTGGAAATCACTCTGAAGTATTTCCAAGGCCAACCTGTCGTTGAGACTATCCAGCGCGTAAGCCGTCCTGGTCTTCGTATTTACAAAGGTAAAGACGAACTGCCAAAAGTGATGGGCGGTCTGGGTGTCGCAATCGTGTCCACTTCTAAAGGCCTGATGACTGATCGTGCCGCCCGCCTCGCTGGCATGGGTGGTGAGGTTATCTGCTACGTAGCATAAGGAGCTAGGAAATGTCTCGTGTAGCAAAAGCACCAGTCACTATTCCTGCTGGCGTAGAGGTGACTTTGAATGGTCAGGAAATTACCGTCAAAGGCGGTAAGGGTACTCTGACTCGAGTAATCAACAATGCAGTAGCCGTTGTTGTTGAAGGTAACGAAGTAAAGTTTGGTCCAGTTGAAGGCGTTGTTAACGCTTGGGCTCAAGCTGGTACTGCCCGTGCCCTGATCAACAACATGGTGATTGGTGTATCTCAGGGTTTCGAGAAAAAGCTGCAACTGGTTGGTGTGGGTTACCGCGCTAAAGTTGCTGGCAGCGATCTGGATCTGTCCCTGGGCTTCTCACACCCGCTGGTACACAAAATGCCTGCTGGCGTTACTGCTGAATGCCCATCCCAGACCGAAATCGTTCTGCGTTCAATCGACAAAGAACTGGTAGGTCAAGTGGCTGCTGAGATTCGTGGCTATCGTCCACCAGAGCCTTACAAAGGCAAGGGTGTTCGCTACGCTAACGAAGAAGTACGCCGTAAAGAGGCTAAGAAGAAGTAGGTAACGCGATATGGATAAGAAAACATCTCGCTTGCGTCGTGCTACTCGCGCTCGCAAGAAGATCCAAGAGCTGGGCGTGAACCGTCTGGTTGTACATCGTACACCACGTCACATCTATGCTCAGGTGATCAATCCTGAAGCTCAGGTGGTTGCAACGGCTTCTACTGTTGAAAAGTCAATCAAAGAAGCTCTGAAGTATACCGGTAACGTGGATGCGGCCAAGGCAGTGGGTAAAGCCATTGCAGAACGCGCGGTTGAGAAAGGCGTGACTGTTGTTGCCTTCGACCGTTCTGGTTTCAAGTATCACGGTCGTGTGGCTGCTCTGGCAGACGCTGCTCGTGAAGCTGGCCTCCAGTTCTAAGGGGTTTATACAATGGCTAAAGTAGAAGCTCAGCAACAAAAAGACGATCTGCAAGAGAAATTGATTGCAGTTAATCGTGTTTCTAAAGTCGTTAAGGGCGGTCGTATCTTCAGTTTCACTGCATTGACTGTAGTGGGTGATGGTAACGGTCGTGTCGGCTACGGCTATGGTAAGGCGCGTGAAGTTCCAGCTGCTATTCAAAAAGCAATGGAAAAAGCCCGTCGCAACATGGTTTCTGTAGAACTGAACCACGGCACTCTGCACCATCCGGTGAAGGGGCGTCACACTGGTTCACGCGTTTACATGCAACCAGCTGCCCAGGGTACCGGTATTATCGCCGGTGGCGCAATGCGTGCCGTATTGGAAGTAGCAGGCGTTCACAACGTTCTGTCGAAAGCATACGGTTCTACTAACCCGATCAACATCGTTCGTGCAACTGTCGACGCTCTGGTACATATGAAGTCACCAGCGCAAATCGCAGCCAAGCGCGGCCTGAATGTTGACGAAATTCGGGGGTAATGCACCATGGCTACTAAAACTGTAAAAGTAACTCAGACCAAGAGTGCTATCGGCCGTCTGCCAAAGCACAAAGCCACTCTGACTGGCTTGGGTCTGCGTCGTATTGGTCACACCGTTGAGCTGGAAGATACTCCTGCTGTTCGCGGTATGATCAATAAGGTCTACTACATGGTTAAGGTGGAGGACTGATAAATGCGTCTGAATACTCTATCTCCAGCTGCAGGCGCTAAGTCTGCACCAAAGCGTGTAGGCCGTGGTATCGGTTCTGGCTTGGGTAAGACCGCTGGTCGCGGTCACAAGGGTCAAAAATCTCGTAGCGGTGGCGGTGTACGTCCTGGCTTCGAGGGTGGTCAAATGCCACTGAAGATCCGTCTGCCCAAGTTCGGCTTTACCTCGCGTATTGCTATGGTAACTGCTGAAGTTCGCGTAGGCGAACTGGCTAAAGTTAACGGTGATGTTATCGACCTGAACGCACTGAAAGATGCGAACGTTATTACTCGCAACATCCAGTTTGCGAAAATCGTTCTTTCAGGTACCATTGAGCGCCCAGTGACCGTAAAAGGTCTGAAGGTAACCAAAGGTGCACGTGCAGCTATTGAAGCTGCCGGCGGAAAGATCGAGGAATAATACGTCGATGGCAAAACCAGGACTTGATTTAAAAAGCGCGAAGGGCGGTCTTTCTGAACTGAAGGCCCGTCTCCTGTTCGTGATTGGTGCAATAATCGTGTTTCGTGCCGGTTCTTTTGTGCCAATTCCTGGTATTGACGCAGCTGTATTAGCAGAGCTGTTTGACCAGCAACAAGGCACCATCCTGGGCATGTTTAACATGTTCTCCGGTGGTGCCCTTAAGCGTGCCTCTATATTTGCACTGGGGATCATGCCTTACATTTCGGCATCGATCATCATGCAACTGCTGACTGTAGTGCACCCTGCACTCGCCGAACTGAAAAAGGAAGGTGAGTCAGGTCGCAAGAAAATCAGTCAGTACACAAGGTGGGGCACCTTGGTGTTGGGTACATTCCAGTCGGTCGGTATTGCAACCGGTTTGCCGAACCTGGTCCCTGGCCTCGCGGTCAATCCAGGTTTCGGTTTTTACTTTGTTGCTACCGTGAGCTTGGTCACCGGAACTATGTTCCTGATGTGGCTGGGCGAACAAATAACCGAGCGTGGCATTGGTAACGGTATTTCGATCCTGATTTTCGCAGGTATCGTAGCCGGCCTGCCATCCGCTATCGGCCAAACGGCCGAGCAGGCGCGTCAAGGTGACATTAACGTACTGGTATTGCTGTTGATTGCAGTAATTGTACTGGTAGTGACCTACCTGGTGGTATTCGTTGAGCGTGGGCAGCGTCGTATCGTTGTCAACTACGCCAAGCGTCAGCAAGGCCGTAAGGTTTTTGCCGCGCAGAGCACTCACTTGCCACTGAAGGTCAACATGGCCGGTGTGATTCCGCCAATCTTTGCGTCCAGCATAATTCTGTTTCCAGGCACACTGGCTCAGTGGTTTGGTCAGAATCCTGCCCTGTCATGGCTCAGCGACATTTCGCTGGCCGTGTCTCCCGGGCAGCCGCTGTACTCACTGCTTTATGCAATGGCAATCATCTTTTTCTGTTTCTTCTATACCGCGCTGGTGTTTAACCCACGCGAGACAGCAGACAACCTGAAGAAGAGCGGTGCGTTTATTCCCGGGATCCGTCCTGGAGAACAGACTTCGCGTTACATTGATAAAGTGATGACCCGTTTGACTCTGGCAGGCGCGTTATACATTACCTTTATCTGTTTAATTCCGGAGTTCATGTTAATTACTATGAAGGTGCAGTTTTATTTCGGCGGCACCTCACTGCTGATTATGGTAGTGGTAATCATGGACTTCATGGCTCAGGTTCAGACCCATATGATGTCTCATCAATATGAGTCTGTGATGAAAAAAGCGAACCTTATTAACCAGGCGAACTTAGATCGCTTTGGCCGATAAGCCAGCTTTTACGGAGTGATGAAATGAAAGTTCGAGCTTCCGTGAAGAAGATCTGCCGTAACTGCAAGATCGTCAAGCGTAGTGGCGTTGTACGCGTTATCTGTGTTGAACCAAAACACAAACAGCGTCAAGGCTAAAAAAACCGGCCAGTCCCGATTATCGGGCTGGCCAAAAAATGTTTGCAAACACGTCATCTGTCGAGTATCCTTTCGGGCTTTTCACAGATGGCCTTTAACTTAAGGAGTGCATAGTGGCCCGTATCGCTGGCATTAACATTCCTGATCAAAAGCATACAGTCATTGCATTGACTGCTATCTACGGCATCGGTCGTACTCGCGCTAAAGCAATTTGCGCGGCTACTGCTATCGCCGAAGACGCTAAGATCAAGGAATTGAGCGAAGCTCAAATCGATACTCTACGCGAAGAAGTTGCCAAATACACAGTAGAAGGTGACTTGCGTCGTGAGGTTTCAATGAACATCAAGCGTCTTATGGACCTTGGTTGTTATCGTGGCCTCCGCCATCGTCGTAGCCTGCCTCTCCGTGGGCAACGTACTAAGACCAATGCGCGTACTCGCAAAGGTCCACGTAAACCAATCAAGAAGTAACGGGAAGGTAGACAATGGCTAAAGTTCCGTCACGTTCTCCGCGTAAGCGCGTACGTAAACAGGTTGCGGATGGCATGGCTCATATCCATGCGTCTTTCAACAACACAATCGTGACTATCACCGATCGTCAAGGTAATGCTCTGTCTTGGGCAACTGCCGGTGGTTCAGGTTTCCGTGGTTCACGTAAATCTACCCCGTTTGCTGCACAGGTTGCCGCTGAGCGCGCAGGTGCTGCTGCTCAGGATTACGGTTTGAAAAACCTTGAAGTTTTTGTGAAGGGTCCAGGTCCAGGTCGTGAGTCAGCCATTCGTGCGCTGAACGCTGTTGGTTACAAAATTACCAACATCACTGACGTGACACCTATTCCTCACAATGGTTGTCGCCCTCCTAAAAAGCGCCGCGTGTAACTCGCCGTTTAGTTAGGATAGTTGGAGAAAGATCATGGCAAGATACTTGGGTCCCAAGCTCAAGCTCAGCCGCCGGGAAGGTACTGACCTTTTCCTGAAAAGCGGTGTGAGAGCAATCGATTCGAAGTGTAAGCTGGAAGCTGCACCTGGACAACATGGCGCTCGTAAGCCACGTCTGTCTGAGTACGGTCTGCAGCTGCGCGAGAAGCAAAAAGTTCGTCGTATTTACGGTGTGTTAGAAAAGCAATTCCGTAACTACTATAAAGAAGCTGCACGTCTGAAAGGCAACACTGGTGAAAACCTGCTGCAACTTTTGGAAACCCGTCTGGATAACGTAGTTTATCGTATGGGCTTTGGTGCGACACGTGCTGAAGCACGTCAGCTGGTTAGCCATAAGTCTGTTATGGTAAACGGTCGTGTTGTTAACATTCCGTCATTCAAAGTGTCTGCGAATGATGTAGTAAGCATCCGCGAAAAGTCACAGAAGCAAGCTCGTATCAAGGCTGCTTTGGAAGTGGCTGGTCAGCGCGAGAAGCCTACTTGGGTTGAAGTAGATGCCGCTAAGATGGAAGGTGCTTTCAAGCGCGTTCCAGAGCGTAGCGATTTGTCTGCGGATATTAACGAACAGCTGATCGTCGAGCTTTACTCTAAGTAAGGCTAACAAACAAGAGAGGACACAATGCAGGGTTCTGTTACAGAATTTCTTAAACCGCGTCTCGTGGATATCGAGCAGGTTAACCCAACTCGTGCCAAGGTGACTCTGGAGCCGCTCGAGCGTGGTTTCGGACATACTTTGGGTAACGCGTTGCGTCGCATCCTTCTGTCGTCTATGCCCGGCTGCGCGGTTACCGAAGTCGAGATCGACGGTGTGCTGCATGAATACAGCAGCAAGGAAGGCGTACAAGAAGATATCCTTGAAATCTTGCTGAACCTGAAAGGTCTGGCAGTGATCATCGAGGGTAAAGACGAGGCTATGCTCACTCTGAGCAAGTCCGGCGCAGGCCCTGTCACTGCAGCAGACATCACCCACGACGGTGATGTAACAATCGTCAACCCTGATCATGTTATCTGTCATTTGACCGGTAACAATGAGATCAGCATGCGTATCCGCGTTGAGCGTGGTCGTGGTTATGTGCCGGCTTCTGCCCGTGCCCAGACCGAAGACGATGATCGCCCAATCGGCCGTCTGCTGGTTGACGCTTCCTTCTCGCCCGTTGCCCGCATTGCCTACAACGTAGAAGCAGCGCGTGTGGAACAGCGTACTGACCTGGATAAGCTGGTAATCGATATGACCACTAACGGTACTATCGATCCGGAAGAAGCTATCCGTCGTTCCGCAACCATCCTGGCCGAACAGCTGGATGCGTTTGTAGAGCTGCGTGATGTTTCTGAGCCAGAGCAGAAAGAAGAGAAGCCAGAGTTCGATCCAATTCTGCTGCGTCCTGTCGACGATTTAGAGCTAACTGTACGTTCGGCCAACTGCTTGAAGGCCGAAGCGATTCATTACATCGGAGATCTGGTACAACGCACTGAAGTTGAGTTGCTCAAGACACCTAACCTGGGTAAGAAATCTCTTACCGAGATCAAGGACGTGTTGGCTTCTCGCGGACTGTCGCTAGGTATGCGTCTGGAAAACTGGCCTCCAGCCAGCTTGGCCGACGACCTGTAAGTCCCAGGTTTGTACAGATTTAGGTTATAAGGATTAGGTCATGCGCCATCGTAAGAGTGGTCGTCAACTTAACCGCAACAGCAGCCACCGCCAAGCTATGTTCCGCAACATGGCTTCTTCACTGGTTCGTCACGAGATCATCAAGACGACCGTAGTGAAGGCGAAAGAACTGCGCCGCGTAGTTGAGCCTCTGATAACACTTGCTAAAAGTGACAGCGTTGCAAATCGTCGTCTGGCATTTGCTCGTACCCGCGATCAAGAAGTCGTAGGTAAACTGTTTAATGAACTGGGTCCACGTTACCAGGAGCGTCCTGGTGGTTACACCCGTATCCTGAAGTGCGGTCTGCGTGCCGGTGATAAAGCCCCTATGGCTTACATCGAGCTGGTTGGCCGTCCTGAAACTGCTGAAGCCGTAGACGTAGAAGCAGCCGAGTAATCGGGATAGTTCAATTGGAAAGGTCGGGTAGCAATACCCGGCCTTTTTGTTTTTCTTTTGTCTGCCCGTTCAAAATTTCGATCTGCCGTATTAGGTTTATTGCCAACGATACTATTCGATGGACAGCCGACAGCCGACAGCCGACAGCCGACAGCCTACAGCCTACAGCCCACAGCACACGACAGTACCTACAGACTGTGCGAGCCTATCGCGCTGATGGGATGAATGGCTAGCCTTTTCTTTGGCTCTTGGGGATGCTTGGACGAGGTGTGGTTATGTGCGGTAGAGACAGGAAGGGCCTTTCGCGGCATAAAAAAACGCCTCCGGAGGGAGGCGTTTATGGTACTTAGCGTGAACCGCCTTTTTGCTTGTCGTCATAATCAAGCTTTTGGTGATTCTTACCCATGGCTTCGGCGACTTCGGGTGGCATGTAATTTTCGTCATGCTTGGCCAAGACTTCCGATGCTTCAAGCTTGCCTTCGTCGGTCAATATACCTTGCGCGACAATTCCCTGGCCTTCTCGGAACAGATCGGGCAGCAGATCATCATAGGTCACCAGAACCTCACCGCCACTGGCGTCGTGTACCGCAAACTCAACGTGCAAGCTTTGCGGATCGCGCTTGAGTGAACCCTCTGTCACCATACCGCCTACGCGGATGCGCTGGCCTATGGTCGGCTTAATGCCGGTATCTGTCTTGCCGTTGACAATTTCACTCGGGGTGTAGAAAAGGTTAAGGTTGCTGTTGAGCGCGTACAGCAGTAGCGAAGCCACAGCAGCTACGCCGCCAATAAGGGCGACAACCAGGGTCAATCTTTTCTTGCGTCTAGGGTTCATGCTTTGGTACTCCGATGCTCTTTCAGGCGCTCTTCGCGGGCAATTTTCTTGGCAATTTCCGTTAACACCTTATGTTGTTGGCTCCGGCTGGACAGTATTAACGCCGCCAGGCAACCGAAAGTGGTGCCGTAAGCCAACCAAACGTAGAAGGCATAGCCTCCCATGTTGAAGAATTCACTTAAAGATTCAAATTGCATTATTTGACTCCTTTCGCGATGGCCATTTCCCTGACCCAGGGACGCATGGCATTGCGGGCCAATATTTCGGCTTTAAAACGCAATATGGTGATAGCACCCACCATCATGCCGAAGCCAAATATGTTAATCAGCAGGGGATAGAGCATGTCCATCGACATGGTGGACTTCTCGGTGATCCTGATGGTCGATGGCTGATGCAATGAGCTCCACCATTCTACCGAGTATTTGATAATGGGAATATTGATCACGCCAACTATGGCCAATATCCCTGCAGCTCTGGCTGCCAGCACCTTGTCTTCAAATGAGGCGTACAGGGATATCACCCCCAAATAAAGGAACAGCAATACCAATTCCGATGTCAGCCGTGCATCCCATACCCACCAGGTTCCCCACATGGGCTTACCCCAGGTGGCGCCGGTGAACAGGGCGATAAAGGTGATTACGGCACCAATTGGCGCCATTGATGCGGCTGCCCAGTCCGCGAGTTTAATCTGCCACACCAAGCCGATAAAGGCGGCGGTAGCCATGCCCATATACACAGCCATCGACATTGACGCAGCCGGCACATGGATGAAGATAATCCGGTAACTGTCGCCCTGTTGATAGTCGCTTGGCGCAAAAGCCAGGCCCCAGAGTGTGCCTGTACCGATCAACACTACGGCCAGGACGGTAAACCACGGCAGTAGTTTATCTGACAGTTTGAAGGCTCGCTCAGGATCAGCGTAAGGATGAAGCCATTTCCACATTTAGTTTGTACTCACTCTCAGGGAAGCCCCAATAGCAAAGGGCGCCAAGGTTAAAGAACCTGCCAGCATGGCTGCTATTATAGCGAGCTGGCCATCGTAGGGTAAATTCATTCCAGCCGCATCTATGGCACTGGTGGCAAAAATAAGCACCGGAATATACAGCGGCAGGATCAACAAACTGAGCAAGACCCCACCCTTCCTCAAGCCTACGGTCAGAGCCACGCCGATGGCGCCGAGTAAGCTGAGTACCGGAGTACCCAGCAGCAGGGTGCTCATCAGGGCCCCGTAGCTGTTGTCTTCAAGGTGAAGCAGTACCGCCAGCAGGGGAGAGACCAGGATCAGCGGTACGCCGGTCAGTAGCCAGTGTGCCAGTACTTTTGCCAGAACCAAAATAGACAGAGGTTGGGGGCTCAACAGCATTTGCTCCAGCGAGCCATCGACAAAATCGGCCTTGAACAGGCGCTCAAGGGATAGCATTGAGGCCAGCAGCGCGGCAACCCAAATGATGCCGGGGGCGATTTGGGTCAAAATCTTAGGTTCAGGTCCTATGCCAAGGGGAAACAGGGTCACCACCATGACAAAGAAGAGTAATGGGTTGAATATATCGCCGCGGTGACGGACGGCTATCTTCAGATCCCGCTTTAGCAGTGTGAAGAATGCCTGGGTAAAACTGATGCCTCTTTTCATGCAATAACCTTATAGGAAGCGATAATCCAGGCGGAGTTTGCGTAATCTGTCGTCTTTGATTAACCCCATGTCCTGATGGGTGGTCAATATGACGCAGCCACCGCTATCGGCGTGTCGAATGAACAAGTGTTCCAGTTCCTCAACACCACGTTTATCAATGGCGGTGAAAGGTTCGTCGAGGATCCAGATTTTGGCACTATTGTGCCAAAGCCTGGCCAGGGCGGTACGTCTGTGTTGGCCGGCGGAAAGATGTCCTGCCAGGGCTTCTTCGAAACCACTGAGGTTCACCTTGGCCAGGATTTCGCGGCAGTCGTAGTCAGCATAGCCACTGATCCTTAAATTGAAGTTAAGGTTTTCTTCTGCAGTCAGCTCGCTTTTTACTCCGGCCAAATGGCCAAGATAAAGCAAATCTTCATTGAATTCATCGCGGCAGGCGTTGATGTCCTCATGGCGGTATTTAACGTTGCCGGCGTAAGGGCGGGACAAACCGGCAAGGATCCGTAACAGACTGGTTTTACCGGCCCCGTTTGGGCCTTCAATCTGGATTATATCGCCGGGATTAATGGCAAAACTCAGGTCATCAAACAGAATGCGTTCTTCCCGGATGCAGGTAAGACCCTCTGCGGAAATCAATGCGTTAGCTGTCATTAACTTTGGGGTCACTGATGCCTCTGGTTCGGGAATGTATAGCTGCTGCGATACTAACACACTTGACCTCTATGGTGATCCGGCGCAGGGATTTAGTGTCAGCATTTTGATCTGGCTCAGCTTCTGCTGCCCACGCCTGTTTTCTATGGCTTGCTAATATAATAAGGAAATTGTGTCCCATGTCTCATCCTGATTCAAAGGCTGGGATTATGGTCACAAAAAGGTGAGTTTTGGTGAAGTTTGTAGTAGCCTTGGTTACGCAATCATCAGTCTGCCCCCTTAGAAAGGCAGCGTTGAGCATTGTAACAATTGCATTAGGAACACTTAGAATGAAAAAACTGTTAGCAGTGGTAGCAGTAGCTTCTCTGGCAATGGCCGGAAGCGTATCTGCACAAGAAGGTAAGGCTGTATTCGAAAAAGCATGCCACGTATGCCACGCCATGGGCGTAGCTGGCGCACCAGTTGCTCATGACGCTGCTCAATGGGAGCCTCGTCTGGCCAAGGGTATCGATGCTCTGGTAGGCAGCGTTAAATCAGGTCTGAATGCTATGCCACCAGGTGGCATGTGCACCGACTGTTCCGATGACGATTACAAGGCTGCTATCGAGTTCATGTCCAAGTAATCTGGCATCAGATAAAAAACCGGCCCTATTGGCCGGTTTTTTTATGCCGATTTGGCTGAGATGAATGAGAAAAAGGCTCCCGAGGGAGCCTTTATTTTTTGGACTGAAAGCTATTGGACCTGCACGTCCAACATCAACTGTATTTGCTCGCCGGGTTTGACGGAGGCAACCCGACCCTGAAGATCGCCGGTTTGCGGTCTGACAGTGCCGCTTTTTGAGAGCAGGGCAATAACATCCACGACTTTTGCACCACTGAGTTTATGATCGCTGCTCATGGCGCTGCTGTCATCCAGTTTAACCGTCAGGGGCATGGCGTCGGCCTTAACCTTGGTCACCGCCAATGGGATGCGCTCGCCGTCTGTGGTTCGGGCAAACACAAACAGGGTGTCACTTGCCTGCACCTGAGTGGCCAGTTCGGGTTTTACCGACACCGTCACAGTCAGTTCAGATACCTGGGCTGTTGGTCTGTGAGTCTCGTCATTGGGTATGGCGCCGCTGTCCTGCATTCTCATTCTGGCAGTCGCTATGGCATTGGCCAGGGCTTCACGATCAACGTCGGGACGGTCAGAGGTCAGTATGGTTTCCCAGGCGGTGACGGCCTTGGTGAAGTCAGAGCTGAAAAACGCGTCCATACCAACCAGCAGCAGAGTCGAAGGATCCTTGGGATCCAGTGCCAGAGCCTGGTCGATCAGGGCCTGTACTTCCGGCGTCATCTGCTGATCGTTTTTGTAGTAAAGCGCTGTGGCTTTCGGACCGAGCATTTCCGCATAGGTGCCAACCAGCGCCATGACCTTATCGAAGGCGGTCATGGCCTTATCGTATTGACCGGCTGAGATATAGGCATGGCCGAGAGAGAACCAGGCCTGGCTGTTCTCGGGCTCAGCGGCGACGGCGGCCTCCATCATTTTCAAGCGCTGGGCCATCAGCTGTTCCGGATTCATCCCTGCGTGGGGGTTGTTCGCCACAGGTGGATTGGCCAACTCTTCAAATGCCCCCAGACGGTGATACATGAAGGCTGTTACTGCCAGCAACATTACCGACATCAGCAATGGCCACGCCAGGCTGCGGGAGTTCTTGTTCAATCCGGCACTGGCCTTGCCGCCTTGCTTGATATCCTGCAGCAGGCTCAGTTCCAGCTCGGCTTTCAGCGCGTCAAATTCGGTTTGATCCAGAGATTGATTGGCCAACTCCAGTTCAAGATTGGCCAGTCTTTCTTTATACAAAGCCAGGTTGGTGCTTTGACGCACATCTTCAGCTTTGGCCAGACCCTTTTGTTGGCGGAAATGGGGAATCCAAATCAGCACCAGGCCGACCAGGACAACGAGTGCTATCAAAATCCAGAATGTGGTCATCGTTTCAGTTCGCTTTCGTTTGAATTGACGGTAAAGCAGGGTTGAGCGCCAGATTATACGAAAAGCAGATTCATTGAACAGTAATATACGTTTTTCGACCCGGAGTTGAGGTCTGCTTCACAGATCATTGACTCAGGAAGAACTTTCGCTTGAGTGTCACTGTCAGATTGCAAACCCTGATGCGGATCAGGCGCCGATAAATACAGAATGAGACTCGTAACCCATTATTGAGCTAAAGTGGCAGACAGCCTCGGTAGCTATGTCTAAAATGGCACGAGCATTCGCAAGCACTAATATGTGCCGTAAGGCTTGTTGTGGGTTGATGCTCAGCCGGGCATTCAACATGGCAAATTGATTGAAGGAATCCTCATGATCCCAGAACTTGGACATTTTTCGCTGATCACCGGCATGGCCTTTGCCCTGTTGCTGACCAGCGTGCCTCTGATTGGGGTGGCGCGCAAGGATCAGTACCTGGTGCGTTATGCCTGGCCTTTAGCCTATGGCATGTGTTTCTTTATCCTGTTGGCCATCGTGGCTCTGGGATACAGCTTTGCCGTGGATGATTTCTCGGTTTCTTATGTCGCCCAACATTCCAACTCTCAGCTGCCCATATTCTTCAAGATTGCTGCCGTCTGGGGTGGTCATGAAGGTTCCCTGCTGTTTTGGGTTTTCGCCATCTCTGTTTGGGCCGCTGCAGTAGCCACCTTCAGTAAGGGATTGGAAGAGGTGTTCACCGCACGGGTGTTGGCCGTTATAGGTCTTATCACCCTTGGCTTCAGCACCTTCACCCTGTTGACATCCAGTCCCTTTGCCCGCTTGTTCCCGGCACCTATGGAAGGACGGGACCTTAACCCCATGCTTCAGGACGTGGGGCTGATCTTCCACCCACCCATGCTCTATCTTGGCTATGTGGGTTTTGCCGTTAGTTTTGCTTTTGCCATTGCGGCACTGCTCAGCGGTCGTCTGGACTCGGCCTGGGCACGTTGGAGTCGTCCCTGGACACTCGCTGCCTGGATATTCCTGACCGGCGGTATCGCGCTGGGCTCTTGGTGGGCCTACTATGAGCTGGGTTGGGGCGGCTGGTGGTTCTGGGATCCGGTTGAAAACGCCTCCTTTATGCCTTGGCTGATTGGTACCGCTTTGTTGCATTCGCTTATCGTCACCGAAAAGCGCGGCACCTTCCGTAACTGGACGGTACTTTTATCTATTTTCGCTTTTTCTCTGAGCTTGCTCGGTACCTTTATCGTTCGTTCCGGTGTGCTGACCTCGGTGCACTCCTTTGCATCCGATCCCAGTCGCGGTTTGTTCATCCTGTTACTTTTGGGCGTTACCATTGGTGGCTCTCTGGCACTGTTTGCCTTCCGGGCCAGCGATATGGCCAGCCCAGCCAAATTTGAGCTCATGTCCAAGGAAACCATGTTGCTGGTGTGCAATGTGATACTCACCGTAGCCGCAGGCACTGTGCTGCTTGGCACCCTGTATCCACTGCTGATTGATGCGCTGGGCATGGGTAAGATTTCCGTTGGCCCACCGTACTTTAACGCGGTTTTTGTCCCTCTGGTGCTGGTGCTGTTCATCTTCATGGGAATTGGTCCCATTATTCGCTGGAAGAAAGCCAAACAAGGTGAAATCAAGCGTCAATTACTGATACCTGCGGTCGTGTCAGTGGTGGTGGGTTTGGCTGCCCCCTTCCTGGCCGGCGGAGAGTTCAATGCCTGGGTTGCGGCCGGAATCGCGGCAGCGGTGTGGATTACCCTGGCAACCCTGCGCGAAGCTTACAACCTCGCCAAGACGAAAGAAGGCTCATTTGAGCTGACCCGTATCAGCCGTGGGCAATTGGGCATGATGATCGCGCACATGGGGATAGCCGTCTCTGTGGTTGGCGCAACCATGGTGTCCAATTACACCATAGAAAAGAGTGTGCGCATGGGCCCGGGTGCCAGTTATGAGTTGGCCGGTTACACCTTCAAATTTGTCGATATCAAGAACGTGGCCGGTCCGAACTACACAGCCAAGCAAGGTCAGATAGAGATCTACGAGGGCGATAAGTTCCTGACGCTGCTCAAGCCCGACAGACGTCAGTACAATGTCAGCACCATGGATATGACCGAAGCCGGTATCGACTGGGGGCTGTTCCGCGATTTGTATGTCACCATGGGCGATCCGGTCAGTGATACCGAATTTGCCGTACGCCTGAATTACAAACCCTTTGTTCGCTGGTTGTGGTTTGGTGGCATATTTATGATGATCGGCGGTTTGTTCTCCGCTTCGGACAAGCGTTATCGGGTGCGTGCCGCAGCACCCGAGGCGGCTCAGGGAAAAATGGCAACTGCCTGATTTTGGAGATGACATGAAAAAGCTGGTGCTCTTTATTCCACTGCTTGTGTTTTTGGGGTTGGGGATCTTTTTGTACAAAGGGTTGTTTCTCAATCCACAGCAATTGGATTCCGCCCTCGAAGGAAAGCCTATTCCGGTATTTTCCCTGGAAAAACTGGATGTCCCCGGGGAAATGATCAGCAATGAAGATCTCAAAGGTAAGGTGTCCATGCTCAACGTATGGGCGACCTGGTGTCCTTCCTGTAAGTATGAGCATCCATTTTTGCTGATGTTGTCACGTAAAAACATAGTGCCCATCTATGGCATAAATTACCGTGACGAGCGCGACCCGGCATTGCAGGAACTCAAATATCAGGGCAATCCCTATACGATGAATATTTTCGACAAGGATGGCCGCCTTGGACTGGATTTGGGCGTTTATGGCGCTCCCGAAACCTTCCTGGTTGATCACAAGGGAATTATTCGTTATCGCTTCGCCGGACCTGTCGATCAGCGGGTATGGAGTGAAACCTTGTATCCCATGATACAGCAGCTCCAAGCCGAAGCTGCGCAGCAAGGAGCCGCATCATGATCCGTGCATTGCTCGTATTTTGCTGTTCGGTGCTGTTTTCATGGCAAGTGCTGGCGACGCCTGTGGACACCTATGAGTTCAAGTCGGCAGAAAATCAGAAGCGCGCTTTGGCATTGGCACACGAGTTGCGCTGTCCCCAATGCCAAAACCAAAACCTGATTGACTCCAACTCGCCCATTGCCAAGGATTTGCGGCTTGAGGTCTATAAGATGGTGGATGCCG